>UQGM01000001.1 GCA_900540535.1 uncultured Oscillospiraceae bacterium
CGTTTACAGTGTGGACTACCAGGGTATCTAATCCTGTTTGCTCCCCACACTTTCGAGCCTCAGCGTCAGTTAAAGCCCAGTAGGCCGCCTTCGCCACTGGTGTTCCTCCGAATATCTACGCATTTCACCGCTACACTCGGAATTCCGCCTACCTCTACTTCACTCAAGAAAAACAGTTTCAACTGCAATTTAAGGGTTAAGCCCTTAGATTTCACAGCTGACTTGCTCTCCCGCCTGCGCTCCCTTTACACCCAGTAATTCCGGACAACGCTTGCCACCTACGTATTACCGCGGCTGCTGGCACGTAGTTAGCCGTGGCTTTCTCCTTAGCTACCGTCAAATTTCTTCACTAAGAACAAAGGTTTACAATCCGAAGACCGTCTTCCCTCACGCGGCGTTGCTGCATCAGGCTTGCGCCCATTGTGCAATATCCCCCACTGCTGCCTCCCGTAGGAGTCTGGGCCGTGTCTCAGTCCCAATGTGGCCGTTCAACCTCTCAGTCCGGCTACCGATCGTCGACTTGGTGAGCCGTTACCTCACCAACTATCTAATCGGACGCGAGCCCATCTCTCAGCGGATTGCTCCTTTGATATCTCTATCATGCGGTAAAGATATGTTATGCGGTATTAGCGTTCGTTTCCAAACGTTATCCCCCTCTGAGAGGCAGGTTGCTCACGCGTTACTCACCCGTCCGCCACTAAGTTTAATATCTTCCGCCCGAAGGTTTCCGTTATTAAACTCCGTTCGACTTGCATGTGTTAGGCACGCCGCCAGCGTTCGTCCTGAGCCAGGATCAAACTCTCTAAATTATTCTATCAAAACACTTTCGTGTTCTAACCTAATTCAGAGCTTTTGTTCGCTCATTCGATACTGACGTATCGCATTTTTTGTATCCATCAGAATACTGAATCTCAAATTCTTTCAGGGTTCCTTTTTGTCTTTCGTTGTTTAATTTTCAAGGTCCGTTTTGCTCCCTCACCTGAGGTGCTCGAATATAATACCAAATCCACCATCAAATGTCAACACCTTTTTTCAAAAAAATTGCAAAAAAGTCCATTTTCTTCTTTCTTTGCCGTTTTTGATAAATTCTTTCATCATTTTGGAAACCAATTGGATAATTAAATCCCAATTTGGGCAGATTATTACATATGAAATAACGGAGGTATTGCAAAATGAACCGCAAAGACAAAACCATCAGCGAAAAATTTCGCAGGAGCTGGCAAATTTTAATTATTGTCCTTTTAAATATTTTGATCATAACCGCTGTCCTTTCACCTCTCATGACGGATATGTGGACAAAAAGCACTGTAGTTGAAACTCTCTCCAAATTCGGTTCCAGAGGCGATGAGGTAAGACAGATTCAGCGAAAGCTCAAATCTCTGGGTCTCTATAAAGGAAACATTGACGGAATCTACGGAACCGCCACCCGTGACGCTGTGAGACAGTTCCAGAGAAACTGCGGTATAACCGTTGACGGAATCGCAGGCCCCAAGACTCTTTTATATCTCGGCATCACCGGAGGCACATCCGGCTCTTCTTCTTTTTCCAGCAGCGACATAAATCTTCTCGCAAGGGTTATATCGGCAGAAGCAAGAGGCGAAAGCTACGAGGGACAGGTGGCAGTAGGTGCGGTAGTCCTCAACCGTATCGAACATTCATCATTTCCGGACACCATGTCCGGGGTTATTTATCAGCCCGGTGCATTTTCCTGTCTTAACGACAGCAACTGGAGTCAGCCTGTGGCAGCATCAGCAAAGAAAGCCGCTCAGGATGCAATAAACGGCTGGGATCCCACCGGCGGAGCAATATATTATTACAATCCCAAAAAGACCACAAACAAATGGATGCTTTCAAGACCTATTATTAAAAGAATAGGAAATCATGTGTTTTGCAAGTGATTAAAAAATAGATGTAATTTACATGATTGGAAATGTCGAAAGAAAGTTTATGCTTTTTAATCTTTTTTGATAAATTACGAGATTTTAAATGCAGGCATATATACTTTTCTGCGCTGTATCTTAGTGTGCGAAATAAATCAGATTTAACCTGTGCCGCTCGTACAGTGGCAGAATTAACTTGCTGCTTCTTACCCGCACTTTGATAAACTAACAAGTTTTAACGCAGGCACTTATACTTTAGTGCGCCGTATCTTAGTGTGCGGAATAAATCAGGCTTAGCCTGCGCCGCTCATGCTGCGGCGGTACACCTACTTTTGTCCATAGCAACAAAAGTAGGCAAAAATGCATTTGCGGCGGAGTCCCGCCGCCTTGTCAAAACAGATAGCTCTAAGCGACGCAATGTCGGTTTCCTTCTAAACGCCCGCCGACGGCAGTCTGAAAATTTTATTTTATCACCGTCAAAGTGTAAACGCTTTACTGCTTGCCATATCTTTTTCTTTGCCGTCGGCTTGGTTGTGCTTGCGTTCACCAATTCACGTCGGCAGTCCGGAGGGCTTTATTTTATTACCTGCAAACAGCAACCGCTTTACTGTTCACCATATCTTTTCCTTTGCCGACGTGTGCGACTGTCGTAAGCTGAATTTGTGCTGTTCTTCGGTTTTCTGAGATTTGTTTTTTAGTTTATATACAACTTTGTCGCAGGCGGCTATATTTATTTTTACCAGTCAGTCGGTATGCGAAATGACAGCGGACGTGCCCGTCGCAGGCACTTATAGCTGCTCTTCACTGTGAGTTGGTGTGCGTCATGGATGCAAGCTCAGCTTGCCTGCCTATATATAATTGTATATAAATTTACTATTATTAAAAAAGGGGTTGTATTTTATATTGATATGTGGTAAACTTTTCAATGTAAAGTTTTAGTATGTGTATTCTGGAAGAGTGGGGCAACCCGCTCTTCTGTTTGTTTTAAGTCTTTTTAACTTTTACAATATCTTATGATTGGAGTAATGAACTTGGCTGGAAACGAAAAAAATAAAACAGTTGCCGCTGTCTGGTCAATCGCTGAGCCTATCGCCGAAGAGCTCGGGCTCTTTATCTGGGATATCCGCTTCCTTAAAGAAGGAGCCACGTGGTATCTCAGAATTTTTATCGACAAAGAAGGCGGAGTCGGCATCACCGACTGTGAAAACATGAGCCGTGCCATTGATAAGCCTTTGGATGAGGCTGATCCCATAGAGCAGAGCTACTGCCTTGAGGTGTCCTCACCGGGAATTGAGCGTGAGCTTATAAGGGATTTCCACTTTGAATGCGCTATGGACTGTCCCATAAAGCTGCGCCTTATAAGACCCGATGAAAATGGACGCCGTGAATTCTCTGGCGTACTTAAAGATTTTGAAGATGGCATTCTCACCGTTGAAACCAAGGACGGAGAAACAATTAATTTTAATAAAAAAGATACGTCATGGGTTAAGCTTGACGATTTTGGAGGTTTTTAAAAAATGAATAAGGAATTTTTTGAGGCTGTTTCACTTCTGGAAAAAGAAAAGGGTATACCCGCTGAGTATCTCTATGAAAAAATCAGCACCGCAATTACAGTAGCTCTCCGCAAGGATTACGGCGGAAAGGATGTTGTATTCTGCGAAATCAATCCCGCAAAATACGAGATGAACATATTTGTACGCAAGAACGTTGTAAGCGAAATTGACGATCCCGCAACGGACATACTTCCCGAAGCCGCTTCAAAGTACAAAAAGATGGCTGCTCCCGGAGATATTGTTGAAATCCCAATTGATACAAAGAAATTCGGCAGAATCGCCGCTCAGACCGTTAAACACGTTATCCGTCAGGGCATTAAAGAGGCTGAAAAGGGTCAGATGCTCCAGGAGTTCCAGAGCCATCATCAGGAGCTTGTAACAGCAAGAGTTGTTATGGTTGACGATGAAACAGGCAATGCAACTCTTGAAATCGGCAAGGGTCAGGCAGTTCTTCCCAAGAGCGAGCAGGTTCCCGGTGAAACACTTAAGGTTGACGATCTAGTAAAGATTTACGTTGTTGACGTTAAGGAAACCGAAAAAGGACCCAAGGCTATGATTTCAAGAACACATCCCGGCCTTGTAAAGCGTCTTTTTGAAACAGAGGTTCCCGAAATCTATGACGGAGCAGTTGAGATAAAGGCTGTTTCCCGTGAGGCAGGCTCAAGAACAAAGATCGCCGTTTACAGCCGTGATGAGAACATCGACGCAGTAGGCGCATGTATCGGTCAGAGAGGAACAAGAGTCGCTAAGGTTGTTGAGCTTCTGGGCGGTGAAAAAATAGATATTGTAAAATACAGCGAAGACCCTGCTGAGTTCATCGGCGCAGCACTTGCTCCCGCTGAGGTAATCTCAGTAACAGTTGATGAGGATACACCTAACTCATGCCACGTAATTGTTCCCGATTCACAGCTTTCTCTTGCAATCGGCAACAAGGGTCAGAACGCAAGACTTGCAGCAAAGCTTACAGGCTGGAAAATAGACATTCACTCTGATTGTGAAACTCCCGCTTCTGCTGAGGCTGTCAGCGAGACAGAGGAAACTTCCGAAACAGAAGCAGAGACTGAGGAATAATCAGTTCCATTTTCCCCGCAGAACAGGAGGGATAAACCATGCAGCACGTTAAAAAGATACCTATGAGAAAATGCACCGGCTGCGGTGAGATGAAACCCAAGAAAGAGCTGGTAAGGGTAGTTAAAAGCCCCGAGGGAGAAATTTCCCTTGACCTTACGGGACGCAAGGCGGGCAGAGGCGCATATGTGTGCCGCAATCCCCAGTGTCTTAAGGCGGCTCAAAAGGCAAAACGCTTTGAAAGAGCTTTTTCCTGCCCCATACCCCAGGAGGTTTTCGATAAGATGACCGAGGAGCTGAGTAAGGATGAACAATAAATTCTTAAGTCTCTTAGGTATGGCACGCCGGGCGAATATGCTCTCACAGGGACGGGATGCATCGGTAGCGGCGGTAAAGGGAAGAAAAGCGAAAATCTGCTTTATTTCCTCCGACGCATCACAAAGGCTGGAAAAAGAAATGCGCACCGTCTGCGAGGGAAGAGAGACACTTGTTATAAGAACCCCTTATACAATGGCTGAAACAGGCTTTGCGGTTGGAAACAAAACCGTTGGGGTTATTACGGTAAACGACGAGGGCTTTAAAGCGAAGATGCTTGAGCTTCTCAACGGACAGGATGATTTACACGAGATGAAGGAGGATGACAGCCATGATAATTAAGTATAGAGTACATGAGGTTGCCAAGGACTTCGGAAAGCAGAGCAAGGCAGTTGTTGACATTCTTGCAAAGCATTTCCCCGATGATCCCAAAAAACATATGACAGCTCTTGATGATAAAGAGCTTGACGTTGTATTTGAAACTCTTACACAGGAGAATCAGGTGGCAAACTTCGACGAATATTTTGCATCAGCAAACAAGGAAAAGGATGCTTCCGCAGAGAAGGAAGAGGCTCCAAAGGCTGAAAAGAAGCCTGCTAAAAAGGATGCTCCCAAGGCTAAGGACTCAGAAAAAGCTCCTAAAAAGGCAGCTGCAAAGGGAGATAAAGCAGAAAAGACTGAAAAAGCTCCCAAGGGCGAAAATCAGAAAAGAAATCAGGAAGCAAAATCCGATAAGCCCAAGGATAATAAGGATAATAAAGAAAAAGATAAAGCTTCAAAGCCCATGCAGTCAAGAACCAAGGGCGATATGCGCCGAGTTGACACAAGAGGCGGACAGGTTGAGCTTGATAAATACAACGAGAGATATGAAAACATTGCTCCCGCCGTTCACGGTCAGAGCGACAGACAGACAAACAAACAGAAGCTCAAGCAGAAATCTCAGCAGTACCGCAAGCAGGGTATGCGTTCACACAAGCGTGAAACAGAGGCTGAAAGACTTAAGAGAATCGCCGAAGAGCGTGCAAAGAAGCCTCAGCTTGTAATTACAGTACCTGAAGAGCTTACAGTAGGTGAGCTTGCAGCAATGCTCAAGATGACAGCTGCTGAGGTTATCAAAAAGCTCTTTACAAGCCTTGGAATTATGGCAACAGTCAACCAGACAATCGACTTTGATACAGCTGAGCTTATTGCAACAGAGCTTGGCGCAAAGGTCGAAAAGGAAGTTGTTGTTACAATCGAGGACAGAATCATAGACGACAGCGAAGATAAGGAAGAAGATCTTCTTCCCCGTCCTCCCGTTGTAGTTGTCATGGGGCACGTTGACCACGGTAAGACATCACTTCTTGACGCTATCAGAAACACAAGCGTTACTTCAACAGAGGCCGGCGGAATTACTCAGCACATCGGTGCTTACAGAGTATCTTTAGGCGATCAGGTAATCACTTTCCTTGATACTCCCGGCCATGCTGCATTTACTTCAATGCGTGCAAGAGGCGCAAAGGCAACTGATATTGCTGTTCTTGTTGTCGCCGCTGACGACGGAATCATGCCCCAGACAATTGAGGCTATCAACCACGCAAAGGCTGCTGAGGTTGACATCATTGTCGCCATCAACAAAATGGATAAACCTGATGCATCTGTTGACAGAATCATGCAGCAGCTCACAGAGTATTCACTTGTTCCCGAAGAGTGGGGCGGCGATACAATCTGTGTACCTGTTTCAGCTAAAACAAAGATGAATATAGATAAGCTCCTCGAGTCCATACTCCTTGTAGCTGAGATGAAAGAGCTTAAAGCTAACCCCAACCGTGCAGCAAAGGGTATTGTCATTGAAGCACGTCTTGATAAGGGCAGAGGCCCCATTGCAACTCTTCTCGTTCAGAAGGGAACACTTAAAGAGGGCGATACAGTTGTTGCAGGTATGTCCGTCGGCCGTGTAAGAGTCATGCGTGACGATACAGGACGCAGAGTTAAGACAGCAGGTCCCTCAGTTCCCGTTGAGATTACAGGTCTTGCAGATGTTCCCCAGGCTGGTGACATCTTCGACGCAGTTTCCGATGAGCGTCTTGCAAGAGAGCTTGTTGAAAAGCGTAAGAATGAGGCTAAGGAAGAGCAGTTCAAGGCATTCCACAAGGTAACCCTTGACAACCTCTTTGATTCAATCCATGACGGCGAAATGAAGACCCTCAACCTTATTGTCAAGGCTGACGTTCAGGGATCCGTTGAAGCTGTTAAGCAGAACCTCGAAAAGCTCTCAAATGAGGAAGTCAAGGTTCAGGTTATCCACGGCGGCGTCGGCGCAATCAGTGAAAGCGACGTTATGCTTGCAAACGCTTCAAATGCAATTATCATCGGCTTCAACGTTCGTCCCCATACCGTTGCAAAGGATATGGCTGAGCGTGAAGGCGTAGATATGCGTATGTACCGTGTTATCTATGACTGCATTGAGGAAATCGAATCCGCTATCAAGGGTATGCTTGCTCCCAAGTACCGTGAGGTACAGCTTGGCAGAGCGGAAGTCCGCCTTGTTTATAAAATTTCAAGCGCAGGCACAATTGCAGGTTCCTATGTCCTTGAGGGCAAGGTTGCAAGAAATGCTCAGATCAGAGTTGTCCGTGACGGCATAGTTATTGCCGAAGATGAAATCGCATCACTCAAGCGCTTCAAGGATGACGCTAAAGAAGTCAACCAGGGCTATGAGTGCGGTATCGGACTTGTTAAATTCAACGATATTAAAGAGGGCGATATTCTTGAAGCCTTCATTATGGAGGAGTACAGGGACTAATCCCCTCCCGAAAGGAAGATAGATTATGGCAGGACATCGCCAGAACCGTGTCTCCGAGGATATAAAGCGTGAAATAGTGGCGGTTATGCGTGAGCTCAAAGATCCCAGAATACAGGGAATGCTCACAGTGGTGAGAGTTGACGTTACCGCCGACCTCTCCTACGCTAAGGTTTACGTAAGCGCAATGGAGGGTATCGAAACGGCTAAGCTTGCCGTCAAGGGTCTTACAAGCGCATCAGGCTATATCCGCCGTGAAGTCGGCGGAAAGCTTCGCCTGCGTAAAGCCCCTGAACTTAAATTTATCGCTGACGATTCCGTCCAGCACGGTATGGATATTATGAGAAAGCTCGGAAGCCTGACTTCCGAAAACAACGGAGAGAGTGAAGATGAAAATTGATTTTGCCGCTGCGGCAAAGATTATAAGTGAACAAAATAACATTCTTATTCTCTGCCACGACCATCCCGACGGGGATACTTTAGGCAGCGGCTTTGCACTTTGCAGAGCCCTTACTGCCATGGGCAAAAAGGCGAGAGTAGAGTGCGCCGATAAAATCCCGCAAAAGTATTCCTATATGTATGAGGGACTCAAAAAAGAAGAATTTACCCCTGAGTTTATAATGTGCGTTGACGTTGCGGACAAAAAGCTCCTCGGGACAATGGAGGAAAAGTACGGCGATAAAATCAGTCTGTGCATCGACCACCACGGCTCAAACAGACTTTTTGCAGAAAACACCTGTCTCGACTTTTCAGCTGCGGCAAATGCGGAAAACATTTACCGTGTTATCAAGGAGCTGGGAGCGGGATTCACAAAAGAGATTGCCGACTGCATCTATACGGGACTTACTACCGATACAGGATGCTTCCGCTATGCCAATGTCACCGCTCAGACACATATTATAGCAGCAGAAATGATCTCCCTTGGAGCAGACGCCGCCGAAATAAACAGGGTAATGTTTGAAACAAAGTCAAGGGCATATGTGGCTCTCGAAAGAATGGCTCTCGATTCAATGGAGATGCACTGCGGCGAAAAAATTGCCCTTGTATGTCTCACTCAGGATATGTTTAAGGAGAGCGGAGCAGACGAAAGCGACGTTGACGGCATTGCCTCAATTCCCCGTCAAATTGAGGGAGTTCTTGCGGGAGCTACCATAAGAGAGCGCAAGGACGGAAAGTTCAAAGTATCTCTTAGAACCCACGCTCCCGTAAACGCCAGCGAAATATGCGCCCTTTTGGGAGGCGGCGGACATTCGAGAGCTGCGGGATGCGAAATCGACGCACCTCTCGAAAACGCAAAGAAGCTTCTTCTTGACACAATGATAAAATATTTTGACGAAAACTCACTTGTCTGATTTAAGGAGAAAATATGCTCAGCGGAATAATATGTCTCGATAAGCCGGAGGGCATAACCTCCTTTTCTGCCGTAAGGGCAGTGAGAAGAATAACAGGTGAAAAAAAGGTGGGTCATGCAGGCACTCTCGACCCCATGGCAACGGGAGTTTTGCCGGTATTTATGGGAGCGGCCACAAGATTTATTGAGCTTCTTCCCGACCACGGCAAAAGCTACCGTGCAGGAGTGCGTCCCGGCATAACCACCGACACTCTCGATATTACGGGAACTGTCACAGGGGGCTCGGCTCCGTCCTTTACAAAGGAAGAGCTTCTGGCTGTTCTTGACTCTTTCAAGGGAAAACAGCTTCAGCTTCCGCCAATGTACTCTGCCATAAGCAAAAACGGAGTGCGTCTTTATGACCTTGCAAGGCAGGGCATAGAGGTTGAAAGGGAGAAAAGGGAGATTGAAATAAATTCCTTGGAGCTCATAGACTTTAACCCTGAAACCCATGAATTTATAATTGACGTAAAATGCTCAAAGGGCACTTACATCCGCTCTTTGGCATCGGATATAGGGGAAACATTGGGCTGCGGCGCAGCGCTTTATTCCCTTCGCAGAACTTCTGCCTGCGGATTTGATATTTCTTCGGCGGTCACAATTGAAGAGCTCGAAAAGAGCGAAAATCCCGAATGTCATATAATCCCCGTATGGCAGGCTTTCAGCGAGTATCCCGCAATATACGTTTCCCCCGCTCAGGCAAAACGCTTTGCAAACGGCGGAGGACTCAGCATCCAAAGGCTTAAAGCCAAGGTAAATACAGGATATTACAGAGTGTTTTCCCCCGAAAAAGCCTTTCTCGGAATAGGTGAAGTCACCGCAAATTCCGACGAAATGGCGGTAAAGCGTGTATATACGGGAAACGGATAATTTTAAACATAAAATACAGGCAGAAAGGAGCGCAGACAAATGGCAATTACCTTTAAAGATGTACCCTCTCAGGGCGTCAGCGTTGCCCTTGGTAACTTCGACGGCGTACACAGAGGTCATCTTGCAGTTATAAATAACGCCGTAAAAATTGCAGAGGAAAAAGGATGCGTTCCATGTGCTCTCCTGTTTAACCGTCATCCTATGGCGGATTTAAAAGGTTCGGCTCCGCCCTCTCTTATGACAAGGGATATGCAGGACAGAGCCTTAAAAAAAGCCGGTATAGAAAAAATTTTCAGACTGGATTTTTCAGATATACGGCATATGCCTCCTGAGGATTTTGTAAAGGAAATACTTTTTTCCGCTCTGGGGGCAAAGGGAATAGCCTGCGGCTACAATTACCGTTTCGGAGAAAATGCCGCCGGCACAACCGAAACACTCAGCCGTTTATGTGAAGAATCCGGAACTGAGCTAAGAATAGCTCCTAAAGTTGAGGTGGACGGTATACCCGTCAGCTCAACGGCAATACGCTCCGCTTTGGAAAAAGGCGATGTAAACCTTGCAAACAGGCTTTTAGGCAGACTTTTTTCCTATGATTTTACCGTTATAAGCGGCGACAGGCGAGGCCGTCTTTTAGGAGCCCCTACAATAAACCAGCATTTCCCCGAAGGCTTTGTAACTCCACGTTTCGGAGTTTATGCCGCCGCTGCATTTGTTGACGGAGCACTTCATCCGGCAGTTACAAACTTCGGAATACGCCCCACCATAGGCACAAATTCCCTGAGAAGCGAAACGTGCATACTGGATTTTTCCGGCGACCTTTACGGCTGCAACGTGCCCGTGGGACTTATAGCGTTTTTAAGGGATGAAATAAAATTCTCCGACCTTGATGAGCTTGGCAGGCAGATTGCCTCCGACGGAGAAAAAGCGAGAAAGATTTTTGAGGAGTTTTCGGCTGAACATGGAACAGATAAAAGCGATATTTTTTGATTACGACGACACTTTACAGGACAGAACCGCTGCATACAGAATATTCTGCATGAGATTTTTGGAAAAATATTTCCCCGAAAAAACTCAGGCTGAAAAAGAGATAATGGCAGATCAGATGGATGAGCACATCGACGGAGGTTATATGTCAAGGGAGCTTTATTTCCCCATTCTCTTTGACCTCTGGCATTGGGAGAATCATCCGCCTCTTGAAAGCCTTTGCCGTGAATTCAATCTTATATACGGCGAAAAGACAGTGCTTTTCCCTGAGGCCATTCCTGTACTCACAGAACTTAAAAAGAGAGGATATATTCTCGGAATAATCACAAACGGTGTTTCCGTACTTCAGAACATGAAGCTTGACACCTCAGGCATAAGACCTTTCTTTTCTTCAATCACTGTTTCCGGCGACTGCGAATTTGCAAAACCCGATGTTCGTATTTTCGAGCTTGGAGCCGAAAAAGCAGGACTCAAGCCCTCTGAATGCGCCTTTATAGGAGATCATCCCGTCAACGACATCAAGGGCGCAATGGATTCCGGAATGACGCCCATAAGAATGAATTTCGGCACATTTAAGGATCAGGGAATGTTTGAGGGCGTAAAGGTTATAGAAAACCTCAACGAGCTTCTTGAAATTTTCCAAAAACCCGCTGTTTAAAGCCTTACGGTATATACACAAAGCGTATTTTATGGTATAATTTTTTGATGTATTTTTTGGAGGAAATATGCTTGTTATCAGAGAAGAAACTCCAGCTGACTACAAAAAAGTATATTTGCTTATAAAAACAGCATTTGCTTCGGCAGAACATGCCGACGGCAATGAACAGGATCTTGTAAATGAACTTCGTAAAAGCGAAAGCTTTATACCGTCACTTTCCCTTGTTGCGGAAAAAGATGGTGTTCTGGCTGGGTATATCCTCTTTACAAAGCTTAAAGCTGGTGAAGAAACACCTTTGGCGCTGGCTCCTCTTGCCGTTCTCCCGGAGTTTCAGAAACAGGGCATAGGCTCAGCTCTCATAAAAGAGGGACATAAACGGGCGAAAGAAATGGGATACCGTTTTTCCGTTGTTCTGGGCAGTGAAAAATATTATCCGAAATTCGGATATGTACCTGCTTCCCGATACGGTATCAAAGCACCTTTTGACGTGCCCGACGAAAACTTTATGGCAATTAATCTGAAAGGCGACAGCGCAAAGCTTAACGCTCAGGTTATTTACGATAAAGCTTTTGGAATCTGAAAACAGAGAAAATTTTAAACATTTTCCACATTAATCAGTCTTTTACGGCTCTGCCGTTAATTATAAACTTTAGTATATTGAAAAAATATTGATAAAGGAAGGTATCTGCATGTCACAGAGATACAGAACTCACACCTGCGGCCAGTTGACCGAGGCAAACTTTAACGAAACCGTGCGCCTTGCCGGTTGGGTAGAAACAATCAGAGACCACGGCGGCGTTGCTTTCATCGACCTGCGTGACCAGTACGGCGTAACTCAGGTTGTTGTAAACGATGCTTCTCTTTTGAACGATCTCCACAAAGAGACGGTAATTTCAGCTGAGGGCGTAGTTGTAGCCCGTGACGAGGATACCGTAAACCCCAAAATCCCCACAGGCCGCCTTGAAGTAAGAGCCGACAAAGTTGAAATTCTCGGCAATTGCAGCGCTGCTCTTCCCTTTGACGTTCAGTCCTCTCTCGAAACCCGTGAGGATGTACGCCTTAAATACCGTTTCCTTGACCTTAGAAACTCAAAGCTTCATGAGAACATTCTCTTCCGCTCAAAGGTTGTAAGCTTCCTTCGCAGAGAGATGGAGGATATGGGCTTCTGTGAAATCACTACTCCCATTCTTACCTGTTCTTCACCTGAGGGAGCAAGAGACTACATCATCCCCTCAAGAAAACACGAGGGCAAGTTCTACGCTCTTCCCCAGGCTCCTCAGCAGTTTAAGCAGCTGCTTATGGTTTCAGGCTTTGATAAGTATTTCCAGATTGCTCCCTGCTTTCGTGATGAGGACGCAAGAGCCGACCGCTCTCCGGGAGAATTCTATCAGCTCGACTTTGAAATGGCTTTTGCAACTCAGGAAGATGTCTTTGCAGTTGCAGAAAAAGTCCTTTACGATACATTCGCAACTTTCGGAAACGGCAAGCCCGTTTCTCCTGCACCGTTCCGCAGAATCCCTTTTGAAGAGGCAATGCTCAAATACGGTACAGATAAGCCCGACCTTCGCAATCCCCTTATAATCGAAGATCTTTCCGATTTCTTCGCAGACATCGACTTCAAGCCCTTCAAGAACAGACCTGTAAGAGGCATCGTAGTTCCCGGCTGTGCAAAGATGTCAAAGTCCTGGTTCGAGAAGATGCTCCAGTTCGCTCTCGACATCGGCATGAAGGGTCTCGGCTATCTCACAGTTCTTCCCGACGGCTCATTCAAGGGACCCATCGACAAGTTCCTGCCCCCCGAGAAGAAAACAGAGCTTACAAACCGTCTTTCACTTAAGACTGATGATACACTTTTCTTCATTTGCGACAATAAGACAATTGTTGACCGTCTTGCAGGTGAAATCCGCACAGAGCTTGGCAAGCGCATGGATTTAATCGACAAAGACCGCTTCGAGCTTTGCTTCATCACCGATTTCCCCATGTACGAGCGCAATGAAGAGGGCAAGCTTGACTTCACACACAATCCCTTCTCAATGCCTCAGGGTGGTATGGATGCACTCGTTAACGATGATCCTCTTACAATCAAGGCATATCAGTATGATATCGTCTGCAACGGCGTTGAGCTTTCCTCTGGCGCTGTAAGAAACCATCGTCCCGAAATCATGATAAAAGCTTTCGAGCTTGCAGGATACACTGCTGAAGAGGTCGAAAAGAGATTCGGCGCTTTGTTCAACGCTTTCCACTACGGTGCTCCGCCTCATGCAGGTATGGCTCCCGGCGTTGACCGTATGATCATGCTTCTTAAGGACGAGGAGAGCATCAGAGAGGTTATTGCATTCCCCATGAACTCAAACGCTCAGGATCTTCTTCTGGGAGCTCCCGGAACAGTTACAGAACAGCAGCTTCGTGAGGTTCACATCAAACTCAGAAGGCAGGCTGAGCCTGCACCCAAGTCGCAAAATTAATTGTGGGCGAACAAAAAGTTTTATCGCCTGCGTTTAAATCATACCGTAGGCAGATAACAGACTGAGCCTGGCAGCGTAACGCAGCACCCAAGTCGCACATCAAATTGTGCGTAAACAACAGCTTTATCGCCTGCGATGAGATTACACCGCAGGCAGTTAAATACAAAAGCACGCACACACCAAGTGTGCGAATTAAATGCGGCATTATGCCGCTGTAGGGAGGATTTAAATGCAGATTACATCAGAGCTTATAAGCTATCTGGAGTCTTTAGGAAGAATAAGACTTACCGAGGAGGAACGCAAAAATTCCGAAAAGGATTTGCAGGATATTCTTTCCTATATTGACACTCTTAATCAGCTTGATACCGAGGGAGTTGAACCCCTCTCACATTCATTCCCTGTAACAAACGTTTTCAGCACTGTTGAAGAGCCTTTCTCAATGGATCGTGATCTTATCCTTGAGAACGCTCCCGAAAGCGAAAACGGATGCTTCAGAGTTCCCAAAACCGTAGAATGAGAGGAGGAGAAAAATGTCAGCTAAAATAAACACACTGGGCGCACTGGAAACAGCTGAGCTCATTAAAAAAAGAGAAATATCAGTCAAAGAGGCTGTTTCTGCGGTAATCGCCGCAGCTGAGGAAAAGGACAAGGAGTACAACTGCTACGTAACCCTTTGCCCAGAAGATGCCCTTAAAAAAGCCGAAAAAGTTCAGGCTCTTATTGACTCAGGCGACATTGATTCCCCTCTTGCAGGCGTTCCTGTTTCCGTTAAGGACAACATCTGCACAAAGGGCATAAGAACAACTTGCTCTTCAAAAATTCTCGGAAACTTTGTCCCTGTTTACAACGCAACTGTTGTAGATAAAATGGAAAAGGCCGGCATGATAACTGTCGGTAAGCTTAACATGGACGAGTTCGCCATGGGAAGTACCACCGAAACTTCATATTTCGGCCCCACAAAGAATCCCTGGGATACCTCCAAAGTTCCCGGCGGTTCCTCAGGCGGTGCCGCTGCATGTATAGCAGCCGATGAAGCCGTTGTAGCTCTCGGTTCAGATACAGGCGGATCAATCCGTCAGCCCTGTTCTTTCTGCGGTGTTACGGGACTTAAACCCACCTACGGCACAGTATCTCGTTACGGACTTGTAGCTTATGCTTCATCCCTTGACCAGATCGGCCCAGTAGGTAAAAATGTCGCTGACTGCGCCGCTGTTTATTCCGTAATTTCCGGCAAGGACGAAAAGGACAGCACTTCAATGGATTTTGCTCCCTTTGATTACAAAGCCGTATTGACAGGGGATATGAAGGGCAAGAAAATCGGTATTCCCGCAGATTATCTCGGCGAGGGTCTTGCTCCCGACGTCAAGGAAGCTGTTATGAACGCCGCAAAGGTATTTGAAAACATGGGCGCAGAGGTTGAAATCTTCCCCATGCCCATTTCCGAATACGCAATTCCCACTTACTATATAATCGCTTCAGCTGAGGCATGCTCAAACCTTTCAAGATATGACGGCATCAAGTACGGATATGCAAGCCTCGATGCTGAAAATCTCCGTGAGCTCTATATAAAGAGCAGAAGCGAAGGCTTCGGCATGGAAGTAAAGCGCCGTATCATGCTTGGTAACTTCGTTCTCAGCTCCGGATACTACGATGCATACTATAAGAAAGCTCTTAAGGCTAAAAAGCTTGTTCAGAAAGCTTTCTTTGATGCCTTTGAAAAATATGATATGATCTTAGGCCCCGTCGCTCCCACTACGGCTCTTAAAATAGGCGAGAGCCTGAGCGATCCCCTTAAGATGTATCTGGGCGACATCTATACAGTTATGGTAAATATTGCGGGTCTTCCCAGTGCCGCCGTTCCCTGCGGATTCGACAGCGAGGGTATGCCCATAGGTATGCAGCTTATAGGCAAGCCTTTCGGCGAGACGGAAATTCTCCGTGCTGCCCACTGCTTTGAAAGCGCAACGGATTTTTCCGGTAAGCGTCCCGTGAAAGCGTAAAGGAGGTTATCAGAATGGATTTTGAAACAGTAATCGGTCTTGAAGTTCATACAGAGCTTGCAACAGACCATAAAATTTTCTGCGGCTGCTCCACAAAGTTCGGCGGAGAGCCCAATACCCATGTGTGCGAAATCTGTTCCGGTATGCCCGGCACTCTTCCCGTACTTAACAAGCAGGTTGTAGAGTTCGCCATGCGTGCGGGTCTTGCAACAAGCTGCACCATAACACGATACAATAAATTCGACAGAAAGAATTACTTCTATCCCGACCTTCCCAAAGCTTATCAGATTTCACAGCTTTATCTGCCCATCTGCCAGAATGGATATATTGAGCTTGACAGCGGCAAGAAAATCCGCATTAAGGAAATCCACATGGAAGAGGATGCAGGTAAGCTTATCCATGACGAGTGGGAAGGCTGCACTCTTGTTGACTACAACCGCTGCGGCGTTCCGCTTCTTGAAATAGTCAGTGAGCCTGATCTCAGCTCCGCTGCCGAGGTTCAGGAGTATCTCGAAAAGCTTCGTGCAATTCTCCAGTATACAAAGGTTTCTGACTGCAAGATGCAGGAGGGTTCACTTCGTGCCGACGTTAACCTTTCAGTCCGTGAAAGGGGAGCCAAGGAATACGGCGTAAGAACAGAAATGAAGAACCTTAACTCTTTCAAGGCTATTACAAGAGCTATTGAAAGCGAAAGAGAAAGACAGATTGACGCAATCGAAAGCGGAGAGAAGATAGTTCAGGAAACCCGCCGCTGGGATGATTCAAAGGGCATAAGCTATGCAATGCGCTCCAAAGAGGACGCTCAGGACTATAAATATTTCCCTGAACCCGATATTCCTCCCATTGAGATAAGCGACGAATGGCTCAGCTCTATTGAAGAGACTATGCCGGAGCTTCCCGACGCTAAGAAGGCAAGATACATTAACGAGCTTGGTCTTCCCGAATACGATACAGGCATTATCACAGGCTCAATTTATCTTGTTGATCTCTTTGAGGAAACCGCCGAGGTCTGCGGCAGCCCCACAGAGGCTGCAAAGTGGATTATGGGCGACCTTATGAAGCTCCTCAACGAAAGCGGCACTCTTCCCGAAGATATGAAGGTAAGCGGCAAAGCATTGGGTACAATTATTAAGATGCTCGCTGAGCAGAAAATAAGCCGTGCCACAGCAAGAAAGGTCTTTGAAAAGGTATTTACCGATAACGTTGACCCTGAAAGCTATGTCAAAGAAAACAATCTCGGAGTTATGACTGATACAGGCGCTATCCGTTCAGTTATCGAAAAGGTTGTAAGCGAAAATACAAAGTCAGTTGAAGAATACAAGAGCGGTAAGGAAAAGGCTATACAGTATCTTATAGGCCAGTCCATGAGAGCGCTGAGAGGTCAGGCTCCCGCTGCGGAAGTTACAAAGATTCTTCACGAAATCCTTGATTGATAATAAATATAATAAGTAAAGCTGTCTGCTTAGAGTTTCATTTGCAGACAGCTTTTTATTTTGCTTTTTAGTTTTATCAATAATAATAGTAGTAAAAAATCCGCCTGAGTTTGTCACTCAGACGGATTTGCTGTTTACTTAAGAAGAAATTTTTCTAAGAACCGGACTTAATTATTATTTATCGTCCTTTTTGTTCTTTTTCTTTGCCTGCTTTGCAGCAAGTTTCTCTGCTTTCAGCTGAGCTGCATATGCCTCTTTTTCAGCTTCAAGTCTTGCAGCCTCTTCTTCTTCTTTTCTTCTCTGCTCGTCTGCACGAACCTTTGCCTCATCGTACATGGAAACTATCTCATCATAATGCTGATAGTTTTCTTCCTGAACAACAAGTCTCTTAGCATCAGTGTAGGGCTTTGCAAGACGTGTATATACAGAGTTCTGCTCAGTTGCATCTTTAATCTTTGCAGCAACTTTCTTTTTCTCTGCCTTAAGCTCTTTGATTGTCTCTTTGATCTGAAGAACCTTTTCCTTGTCCTTTTCCTTTTTAGCATCGCTGAGCTTTAAGTAAGCATCGGTAAGTGCATCGTTGAGGGCATCCTCTTTTTCAAAGAGAGGCTCAAATATTGATGTATCAAAAGTTTCGATTTTTCCGTCATGTTTTGTGATTATTGCATGAGCGCATGAACGACGAAGCTTTGCAAGCTCAATGGCGTTCTTGCGGATTGCCTTTTCCTGCTCATTTGAAGCGGGAAGAGCTTTTGCTCTTTCAACTTCGTCAGGCTGAACATTTGTAAGACCTGCAAGACCTGCTGCATAGATTTTCTTTGCCTGCTCAAACTGTACCTGTACAACAGGATCGGAGAACTTATTGAGCTCTTTTACGACAATCTTTGAAACCTCAATTTTTTCATTAAGCTCTCTTGCTTCCTTACATGCCTTTCTGAGCTCTTTTCCTGTAATACCAAGCTTTGCCTTGATGGCTTTCTTTTTGGATTCAACAGGCTCTTTTACAGCATATTCATTTGCCTCGTTAATCATATCAATGGCTTCAACAAGATCTCTGTCAGAAAGAGCATTATTACCATAGTCCTCAAAAAGTGCACGAAGTTTAAGAACTTTAACCATACCCTGCTGCCTTACTTCGCTTAAGTCATAGAAGAAATAGGGTACAACATTTATAATCGCTCCCACAACCGAAAGCATTATAAGTGCAAGCATAACCTTATCGAAAATGCTGTCAATATACAGAACATCGTAGGTTATAAGCTCTCTTAAGGTTTCTCCTTCCTTAAGATACTTAGTCATTATCTGCGTAATTTCACCGGACTTTTGGGCAAGAGTTGTTTCATTAATTCCGCAGGCTGTGTAAACAGTGGGAAGTACGCCACTCATAAGGAGAGTGATAACGCTGCCTATAAGTCCTACTGTTGAGAACATTCCGTCAATTCTCTCACCGGTGACAAATTGCTGATAATCTCGAATATCTGCATTAAGGCTGGGAGTAAGAATATGTGCAAATGCGCCTACAACTCCGTTCATAAACAGGCAGATAAGCACCATCCAAATCATGTTTTCAGGATGTGCTTCTATAATGGGATACATAAGTGCAATAAAGAATATGTTCATGATGTTTGTAAATACAAGAACATTTCTCTTTCCAAAACGTCGTATTGCAAACGGTGCAAAAAGCATTCCCCAAAATGAAGCATTACCATATATAAGACCTATTATTGTAAACTCTTCCGGAGAACATGCTTTTTTGTATTCATATAACCAGTTAAGAATAACACCATATGAACTTTCAAGAAAACCGAGCCAACCTGCAAGTGAGATAATCCAGAAGTATTTATTCTTTGCAACTGCTTTAAGAGCATCAAAAAATTTAATCTGCACCGCATGGGTTCTTGCCTGAACTATCTTCTCCTGAGTATTTGCATATACTATAGTGGAAAGCAAAATACCAATTATGGAGAAAATGGGATAAAGAATTCTGTAAAGATTAAAGTTGGTTATGCTGCCGCCAGTGAGAAATTTTGCAGCTATTGGTATTACAGCTGTTGTTATTGAAGGTGCAATTGAATAAACAATAGCCTTAACTGCTGTTGCGTCGCTTCGCTCAATGGTATTAGGTGAAAGCACCATTATGAGGTTCTCGTATGAATCATAGAAGAACATATAGAAGAACTGGAAACCTATGTTGAAAAGAAGGATAATCGCAGCCTTTATGTACTGTGACTCAATATTCTCATAGGGAACCAATACAAAGCCGATTGCAAGAATACAGGTGGGGATACCCATTGACATTATGTAAGGACGGTATTTACCCTTTTTGTTTCTTGTATTATCGATTATGGTTGCACGGATTGCCGTTGAGGGAAATCCGGAAATAACAGATATAACGTATATTACATAAAGTATACCCGGCTGAATACCGATAACGTTACCGATTATAAAGTTATTTACAGCCAATGTAAGCTGCTGAATAACATAAATAAGGAAGTATGCACCTATACCGCCAACAGCGTAAGACACAATTTCCTTATAAGGCATATATCTTCCGGCAGGGGGGCGCTTCCAGTAGATTTTAGCGTCCGAAATAAATTTTCGTATGTTGTTCACAATCTTTCCTCCCACAGTTATTTTAACTTGTTTAATATACTATATAATGATAAAAAAAGCAATATATGTGGTTGTTTTTTGTGAAAACATTTAAACTTGATGGGTATATTTTTATGTATTTTTCACATATAGTAAAACTTTTTAATAATGTTTAGAAATCCTACTTTTATTAGAATTTCACTCACGATATTATTCTTTTAGAGAATAATAAAACAATTTTTACAAGTTTTTGAATTTAAAATCAAAATTATTTCTGAATTTGAAGCTTAATATCATTCTAATTTCATTTATGCCGTTTTTTTAAGTATAAATCAACTTACGCTTACATCATTGTGTTTTGGCGGAAAAAATATCGCTCCATTTATAAACCATTCCGGTATATACTATATCGTCTCCTGCACCGGGTCTATTGAAGAATATATAGTCCGTGCCAAAGGAGAAATTAGGATTAATAGGAGTATATATTCCTGAACCGCAGGCAAGACGTGTTTTTCCGCTTTCAAGATCGAAAAATCCTATTGCCTGTGCTCCCTTTGTAGAATCAGTAGGAGTTCCCGCAATAACAGCCTTACTTTCGTCAGAACTTATGGCGAAAAATTCAATGTTTGAAACTCCCGGATTATTGAGAGTAATTTCTTTTCCCGTTACAAGACTGGTGATAACTGCGGTATTTTTATTCAGAAGATAATCTCCTCTTCTTATATAATCCTTTTCGTAATCACCGGTAAACTCTTTGACAACCTTTGCTTCCTTGCCGTAACCGGGAGTTATAATGGCTGAAAAACCTGTTCCATCACTGTTCTTACGTAAAAACAAAGTGCCTTCATCAACTGTCTTTGCATACATATAGTGGGCATGAGTAACAAGACGATTATAAACTGATCGGTTCTTTGTATCGAGATCAACATCCAGATTAGGATCCGTTACTGCATAATAACGTGAAGTAAAGAAAACTATTGATTCCTTGGCCGAATCGAGAACCTCATCGGTAAGCACTGCGTAATCTGAACGCTTTTTACCCTCAAGATCCGTTGAATCGGTGGCATTATTCATGAAACGTGATATTTTTCCTGTTTCCATATTATAATAGAAAGATTGCTCATAGGTCTTATATTGATTTGAAAAATCTTCTTTGTTTTCATCCATTAAAAGTAAAATATCGCCTTCATCAATAAGATGAGATTCGGGAAGACTCTTGAATTTAAGGAAGAAATAATCGTAAAAATAAACCCCTGTGTTTCCGTTATTGAGAAAAAGTCCGTATCCGGTTATGTCATCGCCACGCTGAAGATATGTTATTTCTGCTGTTATATTCTGTCCGCTTACCGGTGCGATAACAGTCTTTTTGCCTGTTGGCTCGATTTCTGTAAGCTTTGAATCTTTATATTCATAGAATTTAACTTCTCCAGTATCCGATGATATGGAATAATATACGTTTTCAATATCGCTTTTCTGTATTGAATATGATGAAGTTACTTCTGAATTTTTTATGCTGCTCATTGAGATACTTCCCGTCTGTACCTGAGAATCATCTGTATTGTCAGCAGTATACCAAAGAGCAAATATAGCCACTGCCGCCAAAATAACGACAGCTGCTGTAATAATCAGCGGCAACTTTTTATTTTTCAAAATAATCACCCTTTCTGTGTGATTATTATAACCCTCATAAAAATAAAAAACAACATACATATTGTGTACAAAACAAATAGGTTTTTTATGTAGAATTTTACAAGTATATTTGCCTATTTGTTAAAAAATCTTTATATTTGTCTGTAAATATTGACTGAATGCCAAAAAAGAGCTAAAATACTTCGGTAAAAAGATAACAAAGTCGCTTTGTGCGGCAAGAAAAGAAGGAGTAAAAGATGAAGGTATTTATGATTGGTGGAACCGGTCTTCTTGGTTCCGCAGCAGCTGCTGAGTTTATCAAAAGAGGTCATCAGGTAAAGTCTATTGCTCTGCCTCCTCTTCCCGAAGGAGCTCCCATCCCTGAGGAGATGGAAATCGTTTTCGGCAACTATCTTGAGCTTTCCGATGACGAGCTTCGTGACATGATGAAAGACTGCGACTGCTTTGTTTTCGCAGCAGGTGTTGACGAGCGTGTTGAATTCCCCGCACCCGTTTATGAGGCTTATGAGAAGTACAACATTAAGCCCGTTCAGAAGCTTCTTACAATCGCTAAGGATTGCGGTGTTAAGAAGGCTGTTGTTCTCGGTTCTTACTTCGCATACTTCGCAAAGAAGTATCCCAACATGGAGCTTACTAAGAAGCATCCCTATATCCGCAGCCGTATTGAGCAGGAAAATGTTGCTCTTTCTTTTGCTGATGAGAATATGGACGTTGCTATTCTTGAGCTTCCCTACATCTTCGGAACTCAGCCCGGACGTCGTCCCGTTTGGACAATCCTCATTGAGCAGATTAAGGATATGAAGCCTGTAACCATGTATCCCAAGGGAGGCACAACAATGGTTACTGTTCAGCAGGTTGCTGAGTCAATCGTTGGCGCTGCTGAGCGTACAAAGGGCGGTAAGGCATGGCCTATCGGTTACTACAACCTTACATGGAACGAGTTCCTTGCTATCGTTCACGAGGCAATGGGCGTTCCCGGCAAGAAGATCATCAACGTTCCCAAGTGGACATTCCAGCTCTTCGGTCTCCACATGAGAAAGGTTTACAAAGATAAGGGTGTTGAAGGCGGTATCGATCCCGTAGGTCTTGCTGACATCATGTGCATGAACACATTCATCGACAAGAAATGGTGCGTTGAGCTTGGCGTTCAGGAAGCTGACATTAAGTCCGCTATCTTCGATTCAATCAAGCTTTCCGTTGACGCTGTTAACGGCACACAGCAGCTTCTTGGCATGAAGGGTGAATAATCCTAAGGGATTTAAAACTTAACAATAACATATTTAAAACGGTATGATTTCGGTCATACCGTTTTTTATTTTGCTTACGGTTAGTAAATATAAGTAAAATTTTACCTCGATTTACTGCAATTAAATTCTAATACAGTAGACTCATACCATAATACACCTTAATTCAATAGTAAAATATAACATATTTAAGGGCTTTTAGTTAAATCACACAAAGAATCGAGTAAATCTTTTACTTAAATTTTGAGTAAAACTATTGTATTTTTAGTAAAACGGTGTTAATCTTTACTTGACGGCGAAAGCCACGTAGTTCTCGAGAAAATTTTTGAAAAGGAGAATATGAAATGAACGGAAAACTTTCATGGAAATCCAAACTCAGTTTCGGCATGGGCGCTTTCGGTAAAGATATGGTTTATGCCATAGTTTCAACTTTCCTCATGAAGTACCTGACCGACGTGAGACTTGTTGATCCAGCATTTGTAGGCGTGCTCTTTATGGCAGCCAGAATCTGGGACGCTTTCAACGACCCGTTTATGGGTATGGTAGTTGACAACACTCGCTCAAAATGGGGTAAATTCCGTCCGTGGATACTTATCGGAACAATCCTCAATGCAGGCGTACTTATTCTGCTCTATCTGGACGTTGATCTTCCCGCAACACAGTATGCAATTTATGTTGCAGTAATGTACGTACTTTGGGGTATGACCTACACAGTTATGGACATTCCCTATTGGAGCATGGTTCCCGCTCTCACAGACAACGAAAACGAGCGCAGCCAGGTAAGCGCAATTCCCCGTTTCTTCGCCAGCATGGCATGGCTCGTTGTAGGTTCAGGCGGACTTTACATTGTAAAATACATGGGCGACGGAGATCAGATTCTCGGTTTCTCACGCTTTGCAATCGGCGTTGCATTAATCTTTATTGTTACTATCCTTCTTACAGTCTTTAACACAAAAGAACGTGTTGTTGCAACAGTAGGCACCGGAGAAAAGACCACTGTAAAGCAGATGATCAAAGTTCTCGCAAAGAACGATCAGGTTATTGTAATTATGCTTATAGCACTTCTTTTCAATGTAGGCTATCAGCTTGCTAACAGCTTCGCACTTTACTACTTTGAATATGTCTGCGGAGTTAAGGAAAATCTTTTTGCCGCATACACAGGCGTTGCAGGCTTTGCACAGATGGGTGCTCTCGCTCTGTTCCCGGTAATCTCACAGAAAATCAATAAAAAGGTTATTTTTGCAACTGCAAGCCTTCTTCCCGTAGTAGGATTCATTATGCTTCTTGCAGTCGGATACATTGCTCCCACCTCCATTTTACTTGTTGGTCTTTGCAGCGTAATTGTCAACATCGGTATCGGCTTCATGCTTGTACTTATCACAGTTATCCTCTCAGAGGTTGTTGACTACGGCGAATACAAGCTTCACACAAGAAACGAAAGCATCCTTTTCTCAACTCAGACATTTGTTGTTAAGTTTGCAGGCGCTTTCAGCGGACTTATTTCAGGCGTCGGACTTAAAGCTATCGGCTTTGAGGCAAACGCAGTTCAGAGCGCCGGCACAGTTGCAGGTATGAGAATTATTATGATAGTGATCCCCGCAATCCTCTCACTTCTCTGCCTTGTAGTTTACAAGAAAGGCTACAAGCTCAATGATGAATTCTATCATCACGTTTTAGCAGTTCTCAGAGGCGAAAAGACAGAAGAGACTCTTACAAAATAATTCAAAAAGGAGAAATCAATATGCTTTTGGGCGTAGACTACTATCCCGAACAGTGGGATGAAAATCTCATGGATGAGGATATGGACCGTATTCTTGAGCTCGGCTCAAATGTTATAAGAATAGGCGAATTCGCATGGCATTTAATGGAAAAATACGAGGGAGGATATGATTTCTCCTTTTTCGATAAAGTAATTGAAAAGGCAAAGTCAAAGGGGCTTAAAGTAATTTTCGGTACACCAACTGCCACAATGCCCGCATGGCTGGCAAAGAAATATCCCGAAGTTCTTTCACAGTTTCCCGACGGCACAAAACGCACTTTCGGAGGACGTCATGTATACTGCTTCAGCAGCCATATTTACAAAATGTACTGTGAAAAAATAGTCACGGAGCTCGCCCTTCATTATAAAGATGAAAAGGCAATTGTAGCATGGCAGATTGACAACGAACTGGGACACGAGGGCAGTGATGTATGCTGGTGCGAAAATTGCCGAAAAGCATTTAACTCCTATCTTGAAACAAAGTTCAAGGGCGATATAGATTCCCTTAACGAAACCTATGGCACAGCCTTCTGGAGTCAGGAATACAATTCCTTTGACGAAATCCCGCTGCCTGCGCCTACTATTACAACCCATAACCCGGCACTGCGTCTTGATTTTGAGAGATTTTGCAGTGACAATATCGAAAGCTTTGCAGAAATGCAGGGTGAGATAATCAGGAGAATTATTCCCGATGCAGTAATTATGCACGATTTCCCCGGCGGAGGTCTCGGCAAACACGTTGACTATTCAAAGGTTTCTTCCCACCTTGATAAAGTTGCGTTTAACAATTACCCTGTCTGGGGAGGACAGAAATACCCAATTGCCCCCAACGAAATAGCTTTCGGACTCGACTATATAAGAGGTCTCAAAGGCGAAAACTTCTGGATAACAGAAGCTATTATGGGAGCTCAGGGTCACGACATTACAGGATTTTTGCCAAGACCTAATCAGGCAAAAATGTGGAGCTGGCAGGGTATGGCAAGAGGCTGCGACAGCCTTATGTACTTCCGTTACAGGGGAGCTACAAAAGGCGCCGAACAGTTCTGCTACGGTATTCTTGATGCAGACAACGTAAAAAGACGCCGTTTCTATGAGGTTCAGAACTTTTTCACCGAAGCTAAAAGATATGAGGACGTACTTTCATCTCCCGTAAAGAGCGACATCTGTATAGTTTATGATTACGATTCCCTTGCATCTTTCCGCATACAGCAGCAGAGCATTCTCCTCGACTGCGAAAACGAAATGAAACGCTATCACAAGCTTTTCTATGACGTAAATAAAATGGTAGATGTAATTCCTGCAAGCAGAGATTTTTCTCAGTACAAAATAGTTATCGTTCCCCATATGATAGTGGGAAAAGGAGATTTTCTCACCCGTCTCAAGGAATATGCTGAAAATGGCGGATGTGTCATAATGACATACCGCACAGCAATTAAGGACGAAAACAACAATCTCACTTTCGGAAAGGTGATCCCAGTAGATTGCTGTGATCTTGCAGGAGCTTATATTGAAGAGACGGAAAGCGTACAGGAATATGACTGCATTCCTCTTGCAGGTGAGGGAGAAAACAAGGGCAAAACAGGAACAGCAGGCATTTTCAGAGATATGCTGGTACCTGAATCCGCCGAAACCCTTTACCGCTATGACGATGATTTTTACAAGGGATTTTCCGCAGTGACACGAAACGCTTTCGGAAAGGGCAGAGTTTACTACATGGGCACAACTCCCGATGAAAGCATTCTCAAAGAAATAGCAAAAGATGCTATGGATTTCACAGGAATTGAAGCCACAGAAAGCCCCGACGGCATCGAAGTTGTAGAGCGTGAAAGTCAGAGCCGCAAAGTGAAAATTATAATGAACCACAACTACACAGAAGCTTCATATAACGGTATAACCTTAGCACCATTTGAAGTAAAGGTCATTTAAACTGAATACACCAAAATAAAGCAAAAAGCCTGCAATCGAAAAAGGATTGCGGGCTTTTAATTTATAGGGGGTTAAATTGTATTATATGGTTTCTGTAAAAGGGGAATTGGAAAATAGTTTTTCGCCTCTTGAAAAGGACAAGTCTGCTTTCATTTCCCATATGAAAATTCAGAAATAATAAAATATAAATGCCTGTACTTAAAGTAAAACTCTAAGCACAGGCTTTTTTCTGTTTGCCTTAATTGTAATAATATTTGGAATTTTAAAAGTATTCCCTGAGAATTATCAAAGTGAATTAAGAAGATTCTTCACGGTTTTAAGAGAGGATAAAAACTCCTTTAACACTTTGAATATATTCTTACCAACTGATTTGTTATTGAGAATCATCAGTATGGCTTCGCCCATTTCTTCCGTTATGGCTCCGCCGCTGGCAAAGATAATTGATTTAATGGGAGTCTGTACCGATGTCATGGCGATGTGATGTGCATCCTCGCCGCTGGATGAAACCGCAGCCTCCGCTGAAGAAAGCACCGCCTTATATATCTTTTTGCCCCATTTTGTATTTTTGGCATCCTCAAAGGTATTGGTCATATTGAAAATATGATTTTCCGAATATTCCTTTGCAGGAATGGAATGACCCAAAACAGCTTCAAACTGGCTGTCAGGAACATCCGAAACCCTGCCCGTATAGTAAACAGGAGCTATTGCTCTTAAATCCTCTATGGGATCGGGATTTTCCGCCGGTCTTATTTTAAGGCTTCCCTTAAGACGTATATCACGGCTGCTGGCTCCGATTAAAACATGGAATACTCCGTCCTCAACAGTCCAGTCATTTGTAAGGGTATTATAAAAGGCAAAGGCACGGGTATCAAGGTGAACAGTGACACGTTTTTCCTCTCCCGGCTGGAGATATACCTTTGTAAACTCCTTAAGTTCCTTGGCAGGACGGTAAACGGTGCTTTCCGTATCGGAAACATAAATCTGAGTGGATTCTGCTCCCGCAACATTGCCCACATTGGCAACGGTATAGGAAATATCCACTTCATCGCCGTGGTTTATTGTACGCTTTGAAATTTTAAGTGCTGAATATTTAAACTGAGTATATGAAAGTCCGTGTCCGAATGGGAAGAGGACTTCCTTTTCTGCTGTATCGTAGTAACGATAGCCCACATACAGTCCCTCACGGTATTCCGAAGTAATTGTAGAACCGGGGAAGATTTTATAAGTCGGGTTATCCTCAAGACACAGGGGGAAGGTCTCAGCAAGCTTGCCGCTGGGATTTACCTTTCCTGTAAGAATATCCGCAACTGCATGACCGCCTGCCTGTCCGCCAAGATAGCTGTTGAGAAGCGCCTGCGCCTTTGAAATCCAGGGCATTTCAACAGGTGAGCCGCAGGAGAGCACCACGATTATATTTTTATTTACCGCATATACCGCATTTATAAGCTCATTATGTGCGGCAGGAAGCTTCATTGAAGTTCTGTCGTAGCCCTCAGACTCGTAATCATCCGTAAGACCTACAAAAATAATTGCCGCATCGCTCTTCTTTGCAATTCTGCATGCCTCTCCTATAAGTCTGTCGTCAGGGGAAGAGGATTTATTTTTATCGTATCCCTTTGCAAATTCGCATTTTACTCCTGCTTCAAGAAGGGCATCAAGGGCATTGTCAAGCTTTAAGGGATTTATTTTTGAACTTCCCGCACCCTGATATCTCGGTGAAATGGCAAGCTCACCGATTACTGCATAATTTTTCTCACGGTTAAGGGGAAGTATATCATTTTCATTTTTAAGAAGCACCATTGACTCATCTGCAATTTTTCTCGCAAGGGCATCGTGCTCCTCTGCGCTAAATGAAAAATCACCTTTATCAAGTGTCTCTTTTGCTCTGAGTATGATATCTAAAATTCTGTCAACGCTTTCGTCAAGGATGCTTTCATCAAGAGTTCCGTCCTCAAGGGCTTTAAGTATTCTTCTTTCAGCAATGCCGCTGGATGAAGGCATTTCAATTTGCTGACCCGCCTTTATTCCGTCAACAATCTCGTTTTCGGCGCCCCAGTCAGTTATTACAATACCTTCATGACCCCATTCGTTCTTAAGTATATCCGTAAGAAGCTTTTTGCACTCTGCACAGTACTCGCCGTTAAGACGGTTATATGCGTTCATAACAGTCCAGGGCTGAGCTTTTTTAACTACGTTTTCAAAGGCTGGAAGATAAATTTCCCTGAGTGTGCGCTCATCCACAACACTGCTTACCGTAAAACGTCTTGTCTCCTGATTGTTTGCTGCAAAGTGCTTGAGGGATGTTCCTACTCCCTTTGACTGCACTCCCTTTACCCATGCTTCTCCAAGCTGACCTGCAAGGTAAGGATCTTCTGAGAAATACTCAAAATTTCTTCCGCAAAGGGGACTGCGTTTAATATTAACTCCCGGTCCCAAAAGTACTGAAACCTTTTCTTTAAGACATTCCTCACCTAACGCTTCACCCATTTTATAGACAAGCTCTCTGTCCCATGAACAGGCTGTAGTTACAGCAGGAGGAAAACATGTCGCCGGATAACTGGAATTTATTCCCATGTTATCCATTTTTTCATCCCCCTGCTTACGCAGGCCGTGAGGTCCGTCACTGACCATAATACTGGGAATATCAAGACGCTCTATACCTTTAAAATGCCAGCAATCCTTGCCGGAACAAAGAGAGGCTTTCTCTTCTCTCGTCATTTTCTCAATAAGCTTCTGATGTTTCAAAACAGCACCTTCTGTCTGTGTTTTCTTTATTTCATTATTCTTTCACAAAAACCTTAAATTCACATAAAACCGTAATGTTTAAACCACTTTTCACATAAATCGCTCCACTGAGCGGTAAGGGGATTATATCTTTTCTCGCTTTCAGGATCATCAGTTATTATTGCAAGACCCTGACCGTGGTCGCCCTCCGGGAAGAGATGAAGCTCCACGGGAACACGCATATCACCTAATTTTTCAGCAAGGACAAGGGATGTTTTGAAGTTTATCAGTGAATCCTCCATGGACTGCCAGATAAACGCCGGGGGAAACTGCATCCCTTTTTCCAGTACAAAATCAAAATATGCGATAATATTAAACTCATCGTCGTCATCATCGTCATATTCATCTACAAAATTCACTGCCGCATAGGCAAGCACCGCTCCATCGGGACGTGAAGAAACACGTTCCACAGGATCTTCGTCACAGGGATTTCCGTCATCGCCGCAGAAACAGGTCAGCGCCGCAAGATTTCCGCCCGCTGAAAAGCCCATAACTCCTATTTTATTTGCCAGTATGCCGTATTTTTCCGCATTGTACCTGAGAAAGCGAACCGCACGCTTTGCATCAAGCAAAATGACATCCCTTGAATAGGGAATCACACGATAATCAAGCACCGCAGCATTTAGCCCCATTTTATTGAGCCTTAAAGCTACATCCTTTCCTTCATGGGGAGATTTATTTGTATACGATCCTCCCGCCATAACCACTACACAGCCTGTTTTTTCATTTGTATCGGCTGGGAAAAAGGTTATTGATGGCTTTCGCTGACCGTATTCTTCCTTAAAACCTGGAACCTCTGAGTCCCAAAGGGGAATCTGTGTGTACTCCGACAACATTTTCCTCCACGGAGCATCAGAATCAATATTACCGAATATATCCGCAACACCCTCCATAGCATTGCTCCTTTCTTTAATCGTTTTAAATAGAAATAATACTATATGTATTATTTTGTGCTTTTAATTAATACGCACATTTATTGACATTAATTAACTGTATCCTTAAGTATTCAGCAAAAAGCTTTGCTTTTGACTTGTCCAATTTATTTATCTATTTTCAAGCCTTATTGAAAAATAATAAACTCTCTGTTTATTATACACTTATCTTAAAGAAAATGTAAATACATTATTTTTCTTTCTTTTAAAAATCTTCATCTGAAATATTTGCAGATATATTTTCTGACTCTATACCCAAAATCTGCTCTGACTCAGGGAAATCTATCTCCTCAACGCCTTTGAGCTTTTTGGTAATAATAGTATTTCTCTTCTGAGCGTCATCAAGAGCTTTACCTGCCTCGTCGATTTTCTTCTTTGCCTTATCGAGAATGCCGCCGAATTTATCGTACTGACTCTTTGCAGCAGCAAGAATTTTTCTAACCTCGTTGGCTTTTTCATTGATAGTTACCGCTTTGAATCCGATTGAAAGAGAGTTAAGCAGTGCGGTTATGGTTGTGGGTCCTGCAATCATAATATTATCGCTGAGAAGATTTTCGGGAAGTCCCGTTCTCGATGATGCTATCTCCGCATAAAGTCCCTCTGTGGGAAGATAGAGAATGGCAAAGGGAGTTGTAACAGGTTCGTTAATATACTTTGTAATCTCCTTTGCCTCGCCTTTAACTCTCGCTTCAAGAGCCTTTCTTGCATCGCTGAGAGCTGCGCTGTCGCCTCTGTCAGCTGCATCACAAAGACGTACATAATCTTCCATTGGAAATTTTGAGTCTATGGGAAGCAGGGTGAATTTACTGCTGTCCTCACTGGAGGGAATACGCACTGCAAACTCAACTCGCTTGCCCGAGTTTTTAACAGTTTCCACATTCTTTTCGTACATTTTCGGAATAGTCTGGTCGAGTATGGCTTCAAGCTGAACTTCTGCCCAGGTTCCTCTTGCTTTAACGTTTGTAAGAACTCTGTTAAGACTGCTGATATTATCTGTAACTCCCGTTGAAAGCTCTTTCATTTCACCTAAGGATTTATAGAGATTTTCAAGCTGCTGGGATACAGTCTTAAAGGAACTGTCAAGACGTGAGGTAAGGGTAGAGGTGAGCTTTTCGTCAACAGTCTCTCTCATCTGATCGAGCTTCTTTTCGTTGCTCTCCTGCATTCTCGTCATATAAATTTCAAGGGTTTTAAGCTGCTTTTCGTTATTTGCCGCATTGGTCATAGCAATTTTGTTGAGTGCATCCCTTGTTTCAATTACAAAGGACTGCTGCTGCTTTACGCTCTGCTGCATCATATCGGAAAGCTTTGTGTTCATGCTTTCCATACCCTTTGACATTTCGCTTCTCATATTCATCTGATGCCTTGCGGTTTCATCACGGTTGCTTCTCATCTCTTCGGAAACACGTCTGTCATTTCTGTTTACAAGTTCCGCAACAGTTCCGAGTCTTTCGGATACAGAAGAAATCTGCGCTGATATTTCAGAAAAACGTTTTTCATCAGCACCTTTATTTTTCTGTTTTGAAACCATAAGAATCAAAATTATTGATAATACCGCCGAAAGTGCGGCAAAAATCACTGCAAGGATTTCCATAAATTAAATTGACCTCCAAGAAAATTCATTGTATACAGCATAATTATATCAATACCTGACTTTGTAGTAAAGGTAGATAGGCTTGAAAATAATTTAACAATCTTATGTTAAAGTTGCACAAAAGTGTTTATTCAATATTTAACACATATTGAAAATATTCTTATTTAAACTATTTAAAAAAGTCTCTTAATTTGATACCATATCGTAAAAAGGAGGATTTATGATGCTTTCTGATTACGATTTTAGATATACAGGTATAATGAAAGGACCTATGGAGTCAATCCCCGTAGGAAACGGCGATTTGGGAGCCAATATATGGGCGGAAAAGGACGGAATATATTTTCTGCTTTCAAAAACTGATGCATTCAGCCGTCTACATCGTCTGATTAAAACGGGATTTTTAAAATTCACTCTGCCGAATAAAAAAGCCTTTGATACTTTGGAATTTCACCTCTCCCTTGAAGAAGGAATGCTTAAAATTAAAAATGAAGATATAAGCTTTGAAATATACTCCGATGCAAATAATCCGATCTATTTTATAAACATCATCGGCGATATAAGCGGAGGATCGCTTTCACTTATAAATTACCGCAGTGAACCTGAAAAGATAGACCCTACAGACAGGAGCAATTACCAGCTTAATCATGAAAAAAACACCCATATAGATTTTGACTGCACAGAGGATGCAGACACAGTATTTTCTATCGATGATGAAACTCTGGGTCAGTATCACAGAAATAGTGAATCCCTCTATAAATTCAGCCTTCATCACCAGCATCTGGAAGACTATGAAGGAGATGACCCATTAACGGATCTGACTTTCGGATTTCTGGCTTATTCTCCCGATGTCAATATAAAAGGCGAATCCCTTGAATTTAAGAAGGGTACAAAAAATGCTCGTGTAATTATCCACAGTCTTTGCGAAAAATGTGGAAAACCTGAAGAGTTCATTGATAAAATCAAAAATATTCCGGAAACAGACAGGGAAAAGCACATCTCTTACTGGAAAGAGATGTGGAATAAAAGCTATGTATATATGAGCGGCTCAAAGAAACCTGAAAAACTCACTCAGGGGTATATTTTACAGCGGTACATGAATATCTGTGCCGGCAGGGGAAAATATCCCATTAAATTCAATGGTTCAATATTCACCTGTCAGCCGTCGCCTCACAGAGAGGAAAACATGGATTACCGCAACTGGGGAGGATATTACTGGCTGCAAAACACAAGGCTCATTTACTGGAATATGCTTTATTCCGGCGACTACGAGCTGATGCTTCCGTTTTTCAGACTCTATACCGATAACCTTAACTTTGCAAAATACAGAACCAAAAAATATTTCGGCTATGACGGAGCTTTTTATCCGGAAACAATGAGCATTTTTGCCGCTTATGCCGACACAAACTACGGCTGGAACCGTTACGGACTTCCTGACTCAGTAACCGAAAACACATACATACGCTATTATTACTGCGGAGCTCTTGAAGTCGCTCTCATGATGCTTTTATACTGCCGCAATTCAGGAAACATGGAATTTCTAAAGGAAGAATGTCTGCCTTTCGTTTATGAAAACCTCAAATTCTTTAAAAACCGCTTTACTCTGCCTGACGGTTCAATGAAATTCCAGCCCACATCGTCCCTTGAAACATGGCAAAATTGCATTGACGATTCCCCCAACATAGCGGGACTTAAAGCAGTATGCGAAATGCTGAAAACCTTTTCGGAGGCTTCCGATGAATTAAAAAAATATGCAGACAGCATTCTGAAAGCACTTCCGGCGCTGCCCATAGGCAAAAAGGGCTTCAAAAAGGTGGTTTTGCCTTTCCATAAAAATGTGGATAAGGTTAAGCGTAACTGTGAAAACCCCGAGCTTTATACTGTTTTCCCATACGGAATTTATAAAGTAGGGGAAAAGGATTTAAATATAGGAATAAACACTTTCAAAAAGAGAAAAGAAAAAGCCTCCTGCGGCTGGCAGCAACACGGAATACAGGCGGCATTTTTAGGTCTTAAAAAAGAAACATTCAAGGAGATAACAAGAAACTGCGAAAACACAAACAAAAACTGCATTTTCCCTGCCTTTTACGGTCCCAACTACGACTGGCTTCCCGACCAGGATAACGGCTCTGTAATGAACATTGCCATAACAAAAGCTCTCATACAGTCAAACAGTGAAAAGATATTCCTTTTCCCTGCATGGGATAAAAAATTAAGCGTTTCATTCAGACTGCCTGTTGACGATAATTTTATCACCGTTAAATATGAAAAGGGCAGAAAGCCGGAATATTCTTTCGACAAACCCGAAAGCCGTGAAGTTGTGGTAATGTAAAAGAAAAAACGAAATTTCAAATTTAATTTTTAAAAAAGAAAAAGCTCTCAGGAATCAACCTGAGAGCTTAAATTTTGGAGCGGATGACGAGGCTCGAACTCGCTACCTCCACCTTGGCAAGGTGGCGCTCTACCAGATGAGCTACATCCGCAAAACAGCGTAAGGATATTTTATCACAGATTTTCCGTTTGTCAACATCAGAAACAAAAAATCTGTGATAATTTGCTCCACGCCGAAAATTACTGTTTTTCCGATCTGATATTTATACCGCAGCTTCCACTGTTATGACACTGGGTTACAGTTACCTGAACTCCGTCTTCTGTATAACCAAGATAGTTAAGTATAGGATAATCGTTTTTGTAATACTCATCATAAACTTCTACAGAAACTCCGGCAGATTCAAGCAATGAAATATATTCTCTCGCCTGCTCTAAAGTAAAATTTTCAAACGTATATCCGTAATAATCCCATCCGTAAGCAGTTCCATTTGAAAGCTCATACACCTGTGTATTTTCGGGTGCAGGAATATTCTCAAAAAGATATTTCTCTGTCCACTGCTTCAAAGGAAGTTCTGGGGCCTGCAGAAGATTGCTGTCCACAGTGCTTCCTTCTACACCCTCTTTTGAGCTACACCCCACAAAGACACCTGCAGTCAGAAACAAAACCAATACCGCCCCAATAAATTTGATTTTAGAAAAAGCAAAATCTTTCACAGCATAACTCTCCTTATTTAAATGAGCTTATTTTTTCACTGCTTGTTAAGTTTTCTTTTAAGATGAACCGAATAAATCAAAAGACCTGCAATCACAGCAAAAAATACAATATAAAGCAATATCAGTACGATATTTTCCGATCCTCCAATTACCTGAATATTTGTAGAACCGTTTGCGTATCCGATAACGTTACCCATGGACATACGCTGATATATGTAATATCCCGTAAAGGCGGCAGCTGCAATTATAAAGGCAATTATTACCTTTATAATATTCTTTCGCTGTTTAATGTACTTTTTCTGCTCATCAGTAAGATCAGCATTTTTTATGACGTCATTTACAAACTCTTTTGGAGTTCCGAGACGGTTTATCAAATCATTTTCACTCTCGCCGTGCTCCTTTGCCGAATCGAAAGCTTCCATAAGCTCTTCCAAAACGGAAGCTTTCAAATCATAGGGTACATTGAGCTTCCTTTTAACTGATTTTATGTATTTCTCTTTATTTGTCATTATTCTTTTCCTCCTCAGAAAGGGTCATAAAGGAATTTACACATTCAACATAATCACGCCAGAAATCTTTCATGGCGCTGAGAGCCGCTTTTCCCTCATCTGTTGCGGAATAATATTTCTTCATTCCGCCGTTGGCAGGGGATGGAGCCATTCTGCTTTTTATAAGTCCGTTTTTTTCAAGTCTGTATAAAACAGGATATACTGTTCCCTCTCTGGTGTATCCGAAAATCCTGCCGCCTCTTTCGTTGAGATTTGTTATTATCTCATATCCGTAGGTTTCCTTTTCGCTGATAAGGCTAAGCAGTACCATTTCAAGGGAACCTTTTTTGAATTGCTGTTCGTATTTGTTTTCCACTTTAATCTCCCTTGCTTCACTATTTTGTATTACTAAGTAGTAAAGTAAAAATATCATATTCTGTAAAGGATGTCAATAAGCAAATAAATTTGTTTCGCAAAATATGCTTAAATCCCCTGAAACCCTTGACTTATAAGGATTTAACTGCTATAATACCAAACTGTCGGTTTATGTTTACCGGCAATCCTTGCTCCGGAAAAGGTCCGGGGCCAAAGACCAGAAGGAGGTGCTTTTAGATGGCAAACCAGAACAGCTATGAAACAATGCTTGTTTTCTCCGTCAAGAACGGCGAGGAAAAGGCACAGGAGCTTGTAGCAAAGTTCAAGGCTCTCATGGAGGCTAACGGTACTGTGGAGAGCGTTGACGAGTGGGGCAAGAGAAGACTTGCTTACCTTATCGACGATGAGCCCGAGGGATACTATGTTGTTGTAAACCACACATGTGCTCCCGAGTTCCCCGCAGAGCTTGAGCGTGTTCTTAAGATTACTGATGGCGTGCTTCGTTCACTCATCGTAAAGAAGAACTGAGGAGGCCCTGAAAATGCTTAACTGTGCAGTTATCATGGGCAGGCTTACAGCCGACCCCGAGCTTCGTACAACCCCTAACGGAATTTCCGTAACAAGTTTTTCCGTTGCAGTTGACAGAAGCTATCAAAGAGCAGGTGAAGACAGGCAGACAGACTTTATAAACGTCGTCGCCTGGAGAAATACTGCTGAATTTGTTTCCCGCTATTTCCGCAAAGGTTCCATGATTGCGGTACAGGGTTCAATCCAGACCCGCAACTATGAGGACAGAAACGGAAACAAGAGAACAGCATTCGAAATTGTTGCGGATAACGTAAGCTTCTGCGGTTCAAAGAGCGAAAGCGGAACCGGTGGAGCTGCTCCTGCAAGACAGGCTGCACCCGCAGCGCCTGCACCGTCTTTTTCAACGGGCAGCGCAGATGATTTCGACGATTTAAGTTCGGACGAAGAATTACTTCCGTTCTAAGATTAAACAAGGAGGAAATGTTTCATGGCATACGATAAGAATGACCGTGGCGGAAGACCTAACAGAAAAGGCCGCAAGAAGGTTTGCGCTTTCTGTGTTGATAAGGTTGAGGCTATCGACTACAAGGATGTTCAGAAGCTTCGCAAGTTCACATCTGACAGAGCAAAGATTTTGCCCCGTCGTGTAACAGGAACATGCGCTCGTCATCAGAGAGAGCTTACAACAGCTATTAAGCGTGCTCGTATAGTTGCTCTTCTTCCCTACACAAGCGACTGATTTTAATTTCATATGAAATTAATTTTCCCCTGCTGGTTTCAGCAGGGGATTTTATTGTTTTTAACAAAGAAGAAACTCAAAATAAGCAAGTTTCAAAATTTAATTTATTTACGCAGAGGCAATCCATCTTTATCTTTGAAGTGACCTGTTAAAATCAGTATCAAATCAATAAACCAGCCGAAACCAAATAAACCCATGGTTAAAAAGTACACTACTCCCCATCCTATTTTGCCTACATAAAAATGGTGAAAACCTAAACCTCCAAAAATCAAACATAATAAAAAGGCTAATATTTTATTTTTATCGCTTACAGTCTCCATAGCATACTGATACTGATATTGATTAGTTATAGGCTGATTGTTGTTGATGTTATTGTTAATATAGTTAGGCTGAGCAAATGTCTGTCTTTCCTGATATTCAGGTTCTTTTTGAACTTTCTCTTCCGGAACCTCCATTTCATATCTGCAATATTCACAAATATTTGTTTTCATAAATGCTCCGCACATAGGACATATCTTTGACATATTAATTTTCCTCTTTCCCCTCTGAAATTTTTTCAAAATAAAACCTTAAAGCATTTAATCCGTTAACTTTAGTATTAAGTATATTATAACATACTGATAAATTCTATTTTAATTAAATAAAAGTTTTAGTTTTCAAAAGAATTTATTTGCTAATTTAAAATTTTAATATAATACCCTTTTTTTACAGATCAGAAGCATAAAAAACAATATATATGTTTTTTGCTTTTTTATATTGTACTTTTGATTTAAAATCAGATATTGCAACACTATCTGTAATAAGAAAGAATATTTTTTAAACAGATTTTATTAATCCCCTTGAAGTATTATAAATTTTTGTTTATAATTCTTTGTAACAATACTCTATTGAGGTGAAAGGTGAAATTTATGAATATCATTCCAAAGCCCCTTAAAGCTTCCGCAATGGGCGGAACAGTATTTTTTTCATCCGGTACAAAGATAAGCGGTGATTTTCCTCTTACGGCGGAATATGCTGCAAAAGTTCTTTCAGCTAAACCGGAAGCTCCCGAAAACACAATCATTTTTACAAAAGATGATTCTATTCAAAAAGAAGGATATACTGTTTCCTGCATCGACGGAAATATATCCGTAAAAGCTTCAGATGAAAGCGGCGCTTTTTATGCATTTATGACTCTTTGCCAGCTTGCAGGAAAAGAAAATTACTTTGAAGCTGTTTCAGTTGAGGATGCTCCCAAATACGGTCACAGAGGTTTCATGCTTGACAGCGCACGCCATTTCTGGACAGTGGATAAGGTAAAGCAGATTCTCGACGTTATGGCATCACTTAAGATGAACATATTCCACTGGCATCTTACCGATGACCAGGGCTGGAGAGTGGAAATCAAGAAATATCCTCTTCTCACAGAAAAGGGATGCATAAGAGACAGTACACCTCTTTCACTTAAAGGTTATGTCCGCAAAAAGGAAGAGAGAGATTACACTGAATACGGCAGAGGACTTTTCTATACTCAGGATGATGTTAGAGAGATAGTCGCCTATGCTGCCGAGCGTCATATAAACGTTATACCGGAAATTGATATGCCCGGTCATCTTGTTGCAGCAATAGCATGTTATCCGGAACTTTCCTGTACAGGAGAGGAAGCTCAGGTTTCAAACCGCTGGGGAATTATGGATAATATCGGCTGCTGCGGTAAGGAAAATGTCTATAACTTTGCAAAAGATGTCATTGATGAGCTTTGTGAGATTTTCCCCTATCCGTATTTCCATATTGGCGGAGACGAAGTTCCGAAAAAGCGCTGGAAAAAATGTCCCGCATGTCAGGCTAAGATAAAAGAGCTTGGTCTTAAAGATGAAGATGCTCTTCAGGGATATTTCAACAACGTTATTTGCGAATACTTAAAGAGCAAGGGAAGAACCACTGTTGGCTGGAACGAAATACTGGACGCTTCTGAGGGACTTGATAAAAACATCATTCCTCAGTGGTGGATAAAGAGAAAGCCCGGAGAGAATCTTGAGCTTAAATGGCTTAAAAACGGCGGCAAGATGATAATTTCCCTTGTAGATTATGTTTATATGGATCATGCCTTTGCAATAAGACCTCTTAAAAAGACATATTCATTCAGCGCAGCTACCTTAGGCATAACAGACGATACAAATGTTATAGGTATGGAAGCTCCTCAGTGGACTGAATATGTCCGCAACGAGAAGAAATTCGATCTCAATACATATGTAAGACTTATTGCCATTGCGGAAGCTGCTTGGACAGCTGAAAATCTTAAAAACTATGACGATTTTGAGAACCGCATGGAGAACATGAGAGGTTACTTTGAATCTATGGGCGCAAGACTTGCTCCCCCTGAAATCTATCACGGAAAGACTGTATCTCCCATTTTCGGCAGAGTTGCAAACGGCTGGAAAATGTGGCGCAAAGACCCGAACTTTGAGTTAAAGCTCTCAGAAAAATACGGATTCTGATTTTACAAAAACATCAGCCTGTTTGGTAAAACCAAACAGGCTGATTATTCTATGACCCACAATATCCTAAAAAGCAGCTTTTTCGGAACTGTTTTGAAGCTAATAGAGAATTAAGTAAAAAATTTGTCAGGTTCCTAAAACTGTCTGACAAGTCCCTCCATAATACACATTCAAAAATGAATTGGTGATTTCATTTCTAAAAGAAAACTGCATTATGTTCTAAAATTATCTTGAACAGACAAACGCAGCTTTTAATAACAGGCGAGTCATAAAAACATATTAAGTTAAACTTGAATTTCTATTCAAACATATTTCATTTTTATAATAGCACAGGTTTTTTGTGCGTCAATACGCTGACGGCATACTTAAAACAATTAACATGATTTTTATATAAAATAAAAAGAAAGCAAGGTATAATACTTTGCTTTCTTCTAATAAAGTTTTAATTTTAAAATAAAATCAAGATGTCTTTTAAGTTTATTGATATTCTGATATCTTCTGTAAATCTGAGTGGAAGTGCATTTTCTCACTATCATTCCGAGAAACCCTTTCGGAGTGCGTACAGTGGGATAAACTCCTAAAATAAGATAATTTATAAGCGTGCCCACTGCATAGACATCTGTGGCAAAAGTTGATTCCGCCACCCCAAACTGCTCCGGCGCTGCATAGTTTACAGTACCGAGTTTATTGGTATCTCTCTTTTTTATACCTGTTACAAACCGTGAAATTTCAAGGTCTATAAGCACCGCTTTGCCATCCTTATTTATAATAACATTTTCCGGTTTAACGTCACGGTGAACAATATTATAGCTGTGGAGAACTGAAAGGGCACTGCATATATCAACAGCATACCTTATTATCTGCGCTTTGCTTACACACTGACTTTCTGAAATTTCACTGAGATTTTTTCCCTCAATATATTCCTCAAGAATTATTGTTTTTTCTTCAGCTGTGCAAACATCATATATTTCAGGAAGATACTCACTTTTTATGCCGATTAACTTTCTGAAAACATTTTCATTTCTGTTTTCAGATTCAATTTTTACAAGCTTTTTTCCGGTTTTATTATGCCTGTATATCTCTATTTTATTTACGCCGCTTTTTCTCACAGTATCAATCTTATAAAAATTCTCTGAAATACCATTTTCAATATATGTCATTAATGTATTCATTTAATTTCGTTTTCCTTTTGCAGAATAAGTAATTCATTAAGCTCATATACAGTAAGTCCATGAGCTACGGCATAAATAATAATACTGTCTCTTCTGAATCTCGGATAAAGCTCTGATAAACCGCATATCCTCAAAGTTTTCTGACAGTCATCCAAACCCAAATGCATAGCCAATATAAGTCTTATTACCTTATCCCTTGATGGTATTTTTTTGCCTCCGATAACTTCATAATAATACGCATAGGCAAACTCCGAACGGTTTATTATATCAAAACTGCTGAGCTGTGATTTTTCAATAAGACTGTGCCAATGTCTTTTTATATCAGCATTGCTTATAATATCAGGATTCTTTTCAAGATACTCATCAATCGAAATTTCCGCTTTCATAAGCTCTTTCATCAGCTCAGAGGTATTTTTACTGCATTTTTCAGTTAATAAATCCGCTCTTACCATTTACATCCTCATTTCCAGCCACATAAATATTAGAAATTAATTATTATTATATAATAATTATATGAGAATGTTAATAACACAAAAGAAATTTTTAATAATATAAAATTTATTTTTTTGCTATTCTCTTAAATTCCTCAAAATATCTTTCTCCGAGGATTTCATTTGACTTTCCCGAAAAATGTATGATGTCATCTCCGCCGTTTCCGCAAAGTCCCTGTGAGGATACAAAGCCGCAGTAATCATTTTCATTTATTGCTTCCTTCACAGCTTCACGTACATTTTCTGCATTTTCCTGCTGAGTGTACCATTCTTCAACCATATCTCCCGCAATAAAGGGAACATAGGGCATATTAAGTTCAAAGCGTATTCCTCTGATGAAAGAAGAAAAATTCTCCTTATAATATTCCTTTGTAACTGAGTTTATAACATCGGTTTCTCCCTGATGCCATAAAATCGCCACTACTTTATTATCGGGATTTCCGAGCTTTATTCTCTTTGCCATATCTACGGCATTTAAGTAAATATGATCCTTTCTGCCCCAGCATCCGTCTGAAAATCCGGTACCTCCTACAGCAGTGCGGACAAACAAAAGCTTTCTTCCCGGACGCAGCATCTCTTTTACATATCGCTTTCCGAAAAACAGATAAAATCCGCTCATTTTATGAGGTCTTAATCCGGCTGTTTTAAAAACATACTGTCCCAGAGGCAAAGAAGGATTTCTCTTTGTATTGAATCTTTCATTTCTGAAAAGCTCTTTTATTCTTTCATCGGGTTCAAAATCTACTTCTCCCTTTCCGTATCCCACAGCATTTGACTGTCCTGCAAGAATCACAACATCATATGCATCCTTATATACCTTCGATTTCAGGTTTCTTATATTTATCATTTAAAAGTTCTCCTTTACTGTTTGCTGATTAAAAATTCTGTTATCTCGTCAGGTGGATCTATGATGTGAGGATGATGGTCACAGCCAGGCTTCATTATCACTTTGATAAAATCCTTATCATAATTTTCTTCAATAATAGCGCCGTTTTCTTCATAGGGGACAACACTGTCACTGTCACCGCTGACAAGAATTATAGGTATTTTATTTTCAGAAAGAATTTTTATTTTTCTTTCCGCTTCTTCTCTTATCGTAGGATCTCCTTTTTGAACACCATAAAGTTTCTGACATTTTATGCTGTCTTCCTCTGAACCCTTTCCTTTTCCTAAACCAAAGGGCCAGCTGTTTATATCCACTACCGGTGCATCAAGATAAAGACTTTCAATTTTTTCCGGATTTGCAGCGGCAAAATTTATACTGTATAATCCACCTCTGCTAAATCCGAAAAGTATAGTCTTTTTATTGAGATTATATTTTGCAGTTACAAAATTATAAAATTTCTCCATTAAAGCTATCGCTTTCGGTGCTCCGTACATATCGTGCATATCAACATACATAAGCACATATCCCTTTTTCAGCATATCAATATCCGCATAGGGGAAAGCTCCAAAAAATTCAGTTCTCCAAATCCAGCAGTTATTTTCTTTCCTCTTTTCAGGTTCCACAATAAAATATTTTCTTAATCCAAAATACCTTTTGGTCACTGAAAATCCATTCCACTTTTTGCTCAATGTTTCACATCCTATATACTTATTATATATAAACTAATTATTTTAAATATTAAATAATTATACTATTTTGTTCTTCCTTTTTCCATATTTCGTTTTCCTTTTTTAAAAATAATAAATTTCTATTGTTTTTTTCATTTTATTATTTTAAACTTTAATATGAAAATATTTTCTGAATTATTTCAACGAAATATAAAATATCATTACAGCTGTGAAAAAAAGATAGTTTTTTGGCACTGATTATCTTATGATACTAATAAATTTCAGGAGGAATGAAAAATGAGAAAATTATCATTAATTTTAATGTTAGCAGTATTGATTTCCATGATGTCAGCCTGCACAATGCCATGGGATGAAAAATCCGACGGCTACACTCAGATTTCATATGAAGAAGCTAAAAAGATGATGGACGAGCAAGAGGACATAATCATTCTTGACGTAAGAACAGAAAAAGAATTTAAAGGCGGATATATTAAAGGAGCCATACTTTTCCCCAGCCAGGAAGTAAATGAAGAAACAGCCGCTGAGAAGCTTCCCGACAAAAATCAGACAATACTAATTTACTGCTCCAGCGGAGGACGAAGCAAAAAAGTCGCTCAGCAGCTTGCTGATATGGGATACACAAGTCTTTATGAATTCGGCGGAATAAATTCATGGCCCTATGAGATTTACTATGATGTAGAAGAATAATAAAAACCTTGCTGCGGTAAAGCTAAAGTTATATACATAATTAAAATAAAAGATATAAATATTACTGCGTTTAAGGTTATGGGAAACTTTAAACGCATTTTTTTATATTATTTTAAGGCAATTAAATGAATTTCTGCTTCTTAATTTTTACTTTGATAAATTATGAAATTTTAATCGCAGGCGGTTACATTTTCTCATTTCTGCTACTTGGTGTGTGAATTGAAAGCGGACATGTCCGTCGCAGGCACTTATAGTTGTTTTTCGCTGACAATCCGTGTGCGTTTTGCCTGCAAGCTCAGCTTGCTGCGACTTGGGTGCAGGCTCAGCCTGCGCTTGATTTTAGTGAAAAAAACAGATATAATTTACTTAAATTTACTTCCCGGGAGGGATAAAACCTTGGCCACTCTTAAGGATATTGCTGAAAAAACAGGAGTTTCCGTTTCCGCTGTTTCACGTGTTCTCAATATGGATGACACAATAAGCGTTGCGGAACAGACAAGAAAGAAAATCTTCGATGCTGCAAAGGAGCTGGGATATAAAAGATCCAAACAGAAAAATAAAAATCAGAATACTCAGGAACATTTAAAAATGGGCATCGCCCAGATGTTTGAAATGGAACAGGTAATGGAGGACGTCTATTATCTCTACATGAAGACGGCACTTGAAGAAGCCTGTTTTGCAAAAAATATAGAAACCACAAGTCTTTTCAGAAATTCTCAGGGACAGTTTGTAATGAACGGTTCGGAGGATCTTGACGGAATTTTTGCAATAGGCAGCTTTACAAAAGGGGAAATTGAAAGCTTTCATAAATATACCGATAACATCGTCTTTGTTGATTCCACCCCCGACGATGAAAAATATTATGCCGCTGTTCCGAATTTTCATCTTGGAGTGCGTCAGGCACTGAATCGTCTTACAGAAGGCGGACATAAAAAAATAGGATTCATCGGCAGCCACTTCACATTGCAGGAAACCCGTGATCTTATTCTTGACGAAAGACTTTATTATTTCAGGAATAACCTTATGGAAAAGGGAATTTACCGTGAAGAGTTTGTTCTGGATTCCGAAATGGATTCAAAAAGCTCCTTTGAGGTATTAAGTAAATTTCTTGAATCTTCCTATGAATATCCCACAGCTATTTTTATTTCATCCGATGCCATGGCTCAGGGAGTTATTAAAGCCATTACACAGGCCGGACTTTCTATCCCCGATGATATCAGCCTAATAAGCTTTAACGACACAATGCTTTCACAAAATGCAATGCCTCCGCTTTCTTCCGTGAGAGTCCTTCAAAGAGAGATTGCAGATGCTGCGGTAAGGTCTATGGAGGAGCAGAGAAAGGGCTCGGCTCATCCATATAAAACTGTTATTCCCTGCGTATATATCGAAAGAAATTCCGTTAAAAATTTAAAATAAATCGCAGTTTCTGTGTAAATAATTTTTTCAAACAATTGTGGAAAACGACGTTTTAAAAATCGTTGTTTTCCATATTTTTTTGTACTTTTTTTGGTGTGTATCCATAAAAATATGAGTTTAAAATGCATTTAATCAGGTTTTTAACATCTTTCAACAGGTTCTCCACAGGAATTATAAACATTTTCAACATAGTTTTTCACATTTTTTTCATGAGCAGGAGTTGCACTGAAAGGTGCAACTTTTCCCCTATTACATCTTATATATGAAAGCTATTAAACTCATCATTGAAAGGAAGTAAAAATTATGTTAAAATTATTTGGTAATGAAAATGGGGTATTGTGCGAAAATAGACCTGATTATTTCGACAGAAAAGACCGGTTTCCATGGACTGAAACGACGGTTAAGGTATTACCCGATGAGATTAAGGAGCAAGATGAAATGAATTCCCTTCAGGAAATTTGGACCCGTGTTCTCGAACACTGCAAAGGAAAAATGACAGAGGTAGCTTTTGATACCTGGATAAAACCTCTGGAGCTTACGGATTTTGAAGACGGAGTATTTGTAATTGCCGCAGATGCTGAATTTTCAAGAACCCTTGTAGAAAACAAGTTTTCAAAAACTCTTGCGGAAGCTTTCGAAAGCGCAACAGGCTTTACAACAGATTTCAGAATTACAGTAAAAAAAGCCCAGAATACAAAAAATGAAGCCGAACATGAAGATTCAATGGTAAAAACCTCGGACGAGCTTCCGGCAGCATACCGTAAAAAAATCATAAGCGACTATACGTTTGATACTTTCGTTGTAGGCTCTTCAAATAAATTTGCCTATGCAGCGGCTCAGTCAGTTGCAAAAAATCCCGGAAAAACCTATAATCCGCTTTTCATATACGGAAATTCCGGTCTCGGAAAAACCCACCTTTTAAATGCAATTTGCTGTGAAATTAAAGAAAATAATCCCAATGCCGAAATAATCTATACAAGCGGCGAAGATTTCACAAATGAGCTTATCTCTTTCCTTACAACGGACAAGCTCACATCAGTTTTCCATAATAAATACAGAAACGCTGATATTCTTTTAATCGACGATATCCAGTTCCTTTCCGGTAAGGTCAGAACTCAGGAGGAATTTTTCCATACCTTTGAGACTCTTAACAAAGCCGGAAAACAGATTGTACTTACATCCGACCGTCCTCCCAAGGAGATAATGACACTTGAGGAGAGACTTAAAACAAGATTCGAATGGGGACTTATTGCAGACATTCAGCCGCCGGATCTTGAAACAAGAATGGCGATTATCAGAAGAAAAGCCGCTTCTCTTAATTTTGAAATCAGCGACGATGTTATTCAGTATCTCGCTGAGAAAATAAAGAAAAACATCCGTCAGCTTGAAGGAGCAGTAAAGAAACTCAAAGCCTATAACGATATTGAGGGACATGCACCTTCACTTTCAATGGCTCAGATAGCTATAAAAGATATCCTCAGCGATACCCAGCCCATTCCCGTAACCGTTGAAAAGATAATAAACGAGGTTGCAAGAACCTTTAATATATCACCGGAAGAGATAAAGGGTAAAAGACAGGATGCCAACATTTCCGCAGCAAGACAGGTTGCAATCTATGTTGTAAACGAGATTACAGGAATGTCACTTAAAGCGGTGGGAGCTGAGTTTGGAGGCAAGGATCACTCTACTATCCTTTATAATATAAGAAAAGTAAAGGATAAAATGAGCAAAAATGCCACCTTTAAAGCGACTGTCACCGATATAATCACCAACATAAAAGACAGCTGATTTTTAACAGTTTCTTCCACATTCCACACATAAGTTTCCACAAAGAATTGGAAAACTCAAAACCTTTAAAATTATTAACAAATTTTTCCTTTGACTTAAACATTTTAAAAAGTCCGGAAAATTCATAAGACAAAAGGCTTTCAGGGCTTTTTCAACAGTTTCAACAGGCCCTACTGTTACTACTAGAAAATATAATATATATTTATTTAAATAATCCGGAAAAAACTTTTCCGGTATTTCAGGAGGTAAATGGGATGAAGATAGTTTGCAGCACTGAAACTCTTTCTCAGGCATGTCAGAACGTTCAAAGAGCTGTTTCTACAAAAACCTCAATTCCCGCAATTGAGGGTATCTTGTTAAAAGCCGAAAACGGCAGACTATATCTTACAGGATATGACCTTGAAGTAGGTATCAATACATCAATTGAAGCAAAAGTGGAGCAGGATGGCAGCATTATCCTCAATGCCCGTTATCTCTGCGATATTATCCGCCGTCTTCCCGATGAGGAAGTAGAGATCGAAGCCGATGCAAGACAGCTTTGCTATATCAGAAGCGGCGAAACAAATTATTCTCTTAACGGAATTTCTGCTGAGGAGTATCCCGAGCTTCCCAGCGTTACAGGCGGAGCTCCTGTTATTATCGATCAGGGAATACTCAAAAACATGATAAGACAGACTATTTTCGCCGTTGCCGATAATAACAGCAATGTTGTATATACGGGTATAAAGTTTGAGATAGAAAAAAATCAGATAAAACTTATTGCTGTTGACGGAGTTCGTCTTGCAATAAGAACAGAAGAAATTGACTATGACGGAGAAGAGCTTTCATTTATCGTTCCGGGAAAGACACTTTCCGAGGTTATGAAGCTTATTGACGAAGAAGAAGCAGATGTTTCTCTCGGAGTAGGAAAAAGACATATTGTATTTGAAGTTAACGGATACAGCATTGTTTCAAGACTTCTCGAAGGAGAATTCCTTGATTACAAGAGCGCTGTTCCCGCATCTTTTGCAACAACAGTAAGAGTAAGCACAAAAACTCTTATGAGCAGTATCGACAGAACTTCTCTGCTGATTACTGACAGACTCAAGAGCCCTGTAAGATGTATTTTTGATGATAACACCATTAAAATTTCCAGCATCACTTCTCTTGGTACTGCAAATGATAAAATTTTCGCTCAGATTGACGGCGAAAGAATAGAAATCGGCTTTAACAACAGATTCCTTATTGAAGCTCTCAGAGTATGCGATACAGACGAAGTACTCATAAAGCTCAACAGCCCTGTTTCACCGATTATTATTCTTCCTCCAGAGGGAGAAAGTTTCCTGTTCCTGGTGCTTCCGGTAAGACTGAAGTGAGCAAACTGAGTTTGCATCCCAGACGCACACCAAGTAGCAGTAATGGGCAACTATAAATTCCTGCGGGCAAGCTGAGCTTGCAGGCAAAACGTACACGGACTTACAGAAACGAACAACTATAAGTGCCTGCGGCGTAGTTTCTGAAAAATCAAAGCAGAAACATTAAAGAACAAAGAACTCCACAAACCAATTTTCTGACAGTCGCCCACGTCGGCAAGGGAAAAGACATTGAAAACAGAAAAACGTTTACACTTTGACGGTGATAAAATAAAACTTTCAAGTTGCCGTCGGAGGGCATTTAGCTCTAAACTTACCTTGCGCTGATTAGTGCTTACTGTTTTGGCAAGCAAAATGCGTTTTTGCTCGACTTTGTCGCTATGGAAAAAAGTATGTGCCCTGCTGCGGCACGAGCAGCAAAACTTACTCATTTATCAGAGTATGGGTAAGAAGCAGCAAGTTAATTACACACTGACTTACAGAAATGAGAAAATACAGCTTTCTGCGTCAAAGTCTCATAATTTATTAAATTAAAAGTGTATGCTCAGCCTGCAAAGGAGGATTTTTCATATGAAGATAAAAGTCAAGGTTAAGGAAAAACCGAAAAAAATAATAGAGATAAATTCTCCGTTTATAAAGCTGGACGCATTTTTAAAGCTTGCCGACTCTGTACAAAGCGGAGGACATGCCAAAATGGCAATACAGAACGAAGAGGTAAAGGTAAACGGAGAAATCTGCACCGCAAGGGGCAAAAAGCTCAGAAATGCAGATGTTGCCGAATTTGACGGAGTGCTTTATGAGGTAAAAGCTGATGAAAGCGCTGACTCTTAAAGCGAAAAATTACCGTAATATAAAAGAGCTTACAATAAATCCCGATCCAGGGGTAAATCTTATATGCGGCGATAACGCCCAGGGAAAAACCAATCTCATTGAGGCAATCTGGCTTTTTACAGGCTGCAAAAGCTTCAGAGGTTCAAAGGATTCGGAGCTTGTGTCTTTCGGCGAAGAAAGGGCAGAGCTGGAATTCGAGTTTTTCTCAGGCGGAAGAGAGCAAAGTGCTCAGATTCAGATAGATAAAAAACGCAGCGGCACTCTCAACGGCGTTAAAATGCAGAGTGTAAGAGAGATGATAGGCGTTTTCAGAGCAGTTGCGTTTTCGCCCATTCATCTGAATATTGTAAAAGGTTCTCCCGAAGAGAGAAGAAAATTTATAGATATGGCTGTTGCTCAGTCAAGACCCCTTTATGCAAAATCTCTTGCAGGCTATAACAAAGTCCTGAAGCAGAGAAATATGCTTTTAAAAAGTCTTTATTCCAATCCGTCCCTTGCAGATACCCTCGATATATGGGACGACCGCCTTGCTTCATACGGAGCGGATATTATTATCTACCGCTATGAATATACCGAGCATCTGAAAAAAGAGGCGGTACAGATTTATGAGGGACTTTCTTCCAGTAAAGAAGAATTTACTTTTGAATATGTGCCAACAATAAGAAATATTGTAATGGACGGCGATAATTTATCAGAGATTAAAGCCGACAGGGGAAAAATCCCCTTTGATGAAAACGGAAAACCTCAATACGGAGAAATAAAACGCAGGCTTTATATGAACCTTGTAAAGCACAGAAAGGACGATATTTCAAACGGAACCACCTCCTGCGGTCCTCACAGGGATGACTTTGAAATAAAGGTAAATTCCGTTTCGGCACGTTCTTTCGGTTCGCAGGGACAGCAGCGCTCCTGTGCACTTGCTTTAAAGCTTGGAGAAGCCGAGGTTTTGAAAAAGCTTACTGATACTTCTCCGGTAATACTTCTTGACGACGTAATGAGTGAGCTTGACCCATCAAGGCAGGATTATATTTTAAACCGCATTAAGGACAAGCAGGTGTTTATTACCTGCTGTGATTCCATACCGGCTCTAAATATGTGTGCGGGAAAGATTTTTGAAGTCAAAAACGGAGAAATCAAAGAATATACGAAAAAATAACTTTAAGATAGATTGTATTTTCAGCGGGGAGTGAAAGGTATGTATCTGCATCTGGGACAGGATACGGTAGTAACCCTTGACAAAATAATAGGCATATTTGACCTTGATACTGCCACTGTCGCAAAGGCATCGAGAGATTACCTTACCGCCGCCGAAAAAGCTGGGGACGTTATAAACGTTTCCTATGAGCTTCCGAAATCCTTTATCGTCTGTCAGGACGAAACGAGAAAAAGCGGAAGAGTGGTTTACATTTCACAGATTTCCTGTCAGACCCTTTTAAAGAGAACGGGATTTGTAGGCAATCTTGCAAATATAGAGAGAAACATGAAATAGAAGGCTTTTGTTAAGAAAAGAAGGAGGTTTTTAAGATGGAAAATCTTGAAAACACAATGAACGGCAACCTTGACCCGGAAATTGAAGAGGTTATGGATACCCTTGTTACTGAAGAATATGACGCAAGTCAGATTCAGGTTTTGGAGGGTCTTGAAGCCGTACGTAAAAGACCCGGTATGTACATAGGCTCAACGGGACCGAGAGGTCTTCATCACCTTGTCTATGAAATCGTCGATAACTCCATAGACGAGGCACTTGCAGGCTATTGTACCCATATCGAGGTAGAGATACTTCCCGGCGATGTTATTACCGTAAGGGATAACGGCCGTGGTATTCCCGTTGATATAAACGAGAAAATGGGACTTCCCGCTGTTACGGTTGTTCTGACAGTCCTCCATGCGGGCGGTAAATTCGGCGGCAGCGGATACAAGGTATCCGGCGGTCTTCACGGCGTTGGTTCCTCTGTTGTTAACGCTCTTTCAGAGTATATGGAGGTTGAAATCTCCAAAAACGGACACATTTACCGTCAGACTTTTGAAAGAGGAAATATCACCTCCGACCTTACAGTTATAGGCGATACAAACGACAGCGGTACTTTCATCAAGTTCAAAGCTGACCCGGAAATATTCAAAGAGACAACTGTTTATGACTTTGAGATTCTTCAGAGAAGACTCAGGGAACAGGCTTTTCTTAACGCAGGTCTTTCAATTACCCTTACGGATAAAAGAGACAGCGAAAATATCATCAGCAAGGAGTACTGCTATGAGGGCGGTATAAGCTCATTTGTTGAGTTTATAAACAAGAGCCGTCAGCTCACCCCATTACATGAAAAGCCCATACATTTTTCTGCGGTAAACGGTGATAAGAGCGCCGAAATCGCAATTATGTATAACGACAGCTATAACGAAATAATTCTCTCTTTTGCAAATAACGTAAATACCGTTGACGGTGGTACTCATGAGACAGGATTTAAAACAGCTCTTACAAGAGTTTTTAACGATTACGGCAAAAAGTACAATATCCTTAAGGACGCCGATAAAAAGCTTTCAGGTGAAGATGTAAGAGAGGGCATTACGGCAGTAATAAACGTAAAGCTTACAGAAGCTCAGTTTGAGGGACAGACAAAGGGTAAGCTCGGAAATACCGAAATGGCAACCCTTGTTTCACAGACAGTTTACGATAAGCTCACCACATATTTTGAAGAGAACCCCTCAGTTGCCAAAGCTATTTTCAATAAAGCACTTGATGCTTCCAGGGCAAGGGAAGCAGCGAGAAAGGCAAGGGATTTAGCAAGAAGAAAAACTGTTCTTGAAAATAACTCCCTTCCCGGAAAGCTTGCAGACTGTATTTCCCGTGACCCGGCGGAATGTGAAATCTTCATCGTTGAGGGAGACTCCGCAGGAGGCTCCGCAAAAGAGGGCAGAGACAGAAATATTCAGGCAATCCTTCCCCTTTGGGGTAAAATGCTCAACGTTGAAAAGGCAAGACTTGATAAGGTTATCGGCAACGAAAAGCTGATGCCCGTTGTAACAGCTTTGGGCACAGGTATAGGTGATGAGTTCAATATAGAAAAGCTCCGTTATCACAAGATAGTTATTATGGCCGATGCCGACGTTGACGGCGCTCATATCAGAACACTTTTACTGACATTCTTCTTTAGATATATGCGTCCTCTTGTTGAAGAGGGATATGTATATATAGCTCAGCCTCCGCTGTTCAAGGTAAGCAAGGGTAAAAAGCATTTTTACGCTTACTCCGACCCGGAGCGTGACAGATATATAGAAGATTTAGGCGGCAGCGGAAGCTGTGACATTCAGCGATACAAAGGTCTTGGTGAAATGGATCCCCAGCAGCTTTGGGAGACAACCATGGATCCGGAACACAGAATCATGCTTCGTGTTACAGTTGAAGACGCAATGGTCGCAGATGAAACCTTTACCATTCTTATGGGTGATAAGGTTGAACCCCGTCGTGAATTCATTGAGCAGAACGCAAAATACGTTCAGAATCTTGACGTTTAAAATCTGCTTTATATAACGGCAGGATTAACTTAAACAGATAGGCGGTTAAAATGGAAGATTGTCTTTTAAGAATAGATTACCGCATGGTAAAGGAAAATTTTATAGAAAGCGAAATGTGGAAAGAGAAAAAGACAGGTCTTTTAAGGCGTGAAAATAAAATTGCCGGGGGAGTTGTAATTGCCATATTCACCTTTGCAAACACAACTCTTAAAGCTCTTTTTCTCGCAGAAGGTGACAGCAGATTTACCTTTGCTTCATTTTTCTTTGACTTTTTGATTTTTCTTCTGCTTATTTCAGTTATTTTCCATACTCCGTACAAGATAATAAAGAGAAACAGATTAAGGCTTTTCACTTTGAGAGAGCTTGATAAAAAACCCTGTTATCTGGAGCTTTACGAAGAATATATGAAATATTCAATTGATTCGGCAGAAGATGTTATTCCCTATGAAAATATAAAATTCATAAGGGAAAGCAGCAAGACCTTTTCAATTATGCTAAAGGGAAGCCATGAATGCATAAGCATACCCAAACAATGTTTAAGCGGAGATGTAAACGACAGACTTTCCTCAATACTTTATGAAAAGGCAGAGAGTGTATTCCATAATTCAAGTTTTTCTGAATTTATATAAAAGCAAGGTCTAAATATTTTAAAGATAAGGGCTGATAAAGATGAGCTTAGATTTTGAAAGGCAGAGTATCGTAAACGTTGACATCAACAAGGAAATGAGAAAATCATTCCTTGATTACTCCATGTCAGTTATCGTTTCGAGAGCTCTTCCCGATGTAAGGGACGGTTTAAAGCCTGTTCACAGGAGAATTCTTTACACCATGTACGAAGCGGGACTTTATCCCGAAAAACCCTATAAAAAGTGCGCCGCAACAGTCGGTGATGTTCTCGGTAAATATCACCCCCACGGTGACGCTTCAGTTTACGATGCCCTTGTAAGGCTTGCGCAGAGCTTTTCAATGAGATACACTCTCGTTGACGGTCACGGTAACTTCGGTTCAATCGACGGTGACCCGCCTGCTGCATACCGTTATACAGAGGCTAAAATGAGCAAAATCTCCATGGAGATGCTCAGAAACATAGACAAGAATACAGTTGATTTCATACCCAACTACGACGATAACCATAAAGAGCCCACAGTGCTCCCCTCACGTTTTCCGAACCTGCTTGTAAACGGTTCAACAGGTATCGCCGTAGGTATGGCTACAAATATTCCGCCCCACAATCTCAGAGAAGTTGTGGACGGTATGTGCTGCCTTATTGATAACCCCGATGCAGAGCTTCCGGAGCTTATGGAGCACATCAAAGGACCCGATTTCCCCACAGCGGGTATCATCATGGGCAAGGCCGGCATCAGAGCCGCCTATGCAACAGGCCGAGGCAGAATTTTTGTAAGAGCCAGAGCCGAAATTGAAGAGAAGAAAAACGGAAGATTTACAATCAATATTTCCGAGCTTCCCTATCAGGTAAATAAGGCAAGGCTTATTGAATCCATTGCCGACCTTGTTAAGGAAAAGAGAATTGAGGGTATTTCAGGCGTCAGCGACTACTCTTCAAGAGAGGGTATCCATGTTGCTATCGACCTTAAAAGGGATGCAAATCCTCAGGTTGTTTTGAATCAGCTCTATTCCTACACTCAGATGCAGGTTACTTTCGGCGCAATTATGATTGCCCTTGTAAACGGCGAACCGAAAGTTCTCAACTTAAAGGAAATTCTTCAGAATTATATAGAGTATCAGCGTGAAGTAATAGTCCGCAGAACAAACTATGACCTTAAAAAAGCTCAGGACAGAGCCCATATCTTAGAGGGATTGATGGTCGCAATCGACTTCATCGACGAAGTTATTGCCATTATCAGAGCTTCAAAGGATATCCCAACTGCAAAAGCCGCCCTTATGGAACGCTTCGGTCTTGATGACATTCAGGCTCAGGCAATTGTTCAGATGCGTATCGGACAGCTGACAGGTCTTGAAAGACAGAAGATTGAAGAAGAACTGGCTGCTCTCAAAGTAAAAATCCAGGAGCTTCTTGCAATCTTAGGCGATGAAAGCAAAATAATGGAAATCATCAAAACTGAGGCAAGAGAGATTGCAGACAAATTCGGTGATGAGAGAAGAACAGAGATTGCAAACGTCACAGGCGAAGTTGATATAGAGGATCTTATCCCCGAGGAGACCTGTGTATTTACCCTTACTACAATGGGATACACAAAGCGTCTGCCTGTTGATTCCTATAAGCTTCAGCGCAGAGGCGGCAGAGGCGTTATGGGCATGACCCGCCGTGAAGAGGACGTTGCAGAGACAATGTTCACTTGCTCCACCCATGAATATGTAATGTTCTTTACTTCAAGAGGCAGAGCTTATCGCTTAAAGGGATATGAGATTCCCGAAGGCGGAAGAACCAGCAAAGGTATGAATATAGTAAACCTTATCCCCGTTGAACAGGGTGAAAGGGTATCGGCTATGATAAGAGTGCCTGAATTTGAAGAGGGTGCATACCTTTGCATGGTTACAAGAAAGGGTATCATAAAGCGTACACCTCTTGAGGTTTATGCAAATGTAAGAAAGAGCGGCGTTATAGCCGTAACACTTGACGATGACGACGAGCTTGCATGGGTACATCTTACAAGCGGAAACGATGATTTACTTGTGGCAACCAAAAAGGGTATGTCAATCCGCTTCAGTGAAAGCGATGTAAGACCCCTTGGCAGAACTGCAAGAGGCGTTAAGTCAATAGAGCTTGACGAGGGTGACGAAGTAATCGGTATGGCTGTGCTTCATGAGGGCGACAGCGTTCTTACCGTCAGCGAAACAGGCTACGGAAGAAGAAGCAGCGAGGCCGATTACAGAATCCAGTCAAGAGGCGGTAAGGGACTTAAAAACTACCGTACTGCTGAATATGGCGACGTTGCTGCAATACGCACAGTAAGCGATGATGAGGACGTCATACTTATTTCTTCAGACGGTATAATCATCAGAATTTATGCTGCTGACATAAGCGAATTCAACCGTCCTGCAAAGGGTGTAAGACTTATGCGTGTAAGCGAAGGTGAAAAGGTTGTAACTGTTGCCGGAGCTGAGCACGAAGAGGAAAGCGAAGAAACCGCTGTTCCGGATGAAACAGCCGATGCAGGAAGCGGCGCTGCTGAGGATACAGCAGAAGAAGCAGTATCCGATGTAAAGACAGAAAACGAAGAAGCTTCAGAAAATGACGCTTCCGAATCAGAAGAGTAATACAATAAAGAAAAGTTAACAGCAGATAATAACCCCTGCAATAAGTTAAAAGCTTATTGCAGGGTTTTATCTATAATAGTATGAACACATATATATATTTAATCTGCTCACAGGTGTTATATTTCCACATTACTATAATATAATGTGGAAAATTTACTTTAAAAAACATCTCCCGAAAATGCTTTTGCAAATTTCGGGAGATGAACCATATGGTTTTTATTTAATGGGTGTTTTAATTGCTCATTTATTTATTAGTTGGCGGCGTGAAATTATGTGAAGCGTCAATCTGTCTGCGTCGGAGTTCTTCCGCCATTTGATTGCTTACCTTTAAATCAGGGGGAAGATTAAAGGATGCTTTAAGATTTACATTTTGTGATGAGTATCTGCGTGCTGTTTCCTGTTCCAAAAGTGACTTTTTGTTTGTCTCTTCATCCTCCGAAACAAGGGGAAGCTCGAGAGTGGCTTTAAAGAGATCGCCGTCAATTTCAATTGTAAATCTGCCGCCCTGAAGTTCGCAGAGACTCTTTGCAATTGAAAGACCGAGTCCGCTGCCCTCAGTTGATCTGGATGCGTCGCCTCTTACAAATCTCTGAGTTAATTCGTCAGGTGAAATATCAAGAGCTTTTTCGGAGACGTTCTTAATTGAGAATCTGCCCCAGCCGTCCTTTTCATCAACTGTAATATATGCTCTTGTACCTTTGAGAGAGTATTTCTTTACATTGCTGAAAAGGTTATCTATTATTCGCCATGTCTTTTGGTTATCAGCCAAAACTACCGGCTGCTTTTCAGGGGTATTTATGCGAATCTCTATGCCTCTTTCCTTAAGTGCATCCTCATGTTCTCCAACTGCCTGAACTGCCAGCTCATAAAGATTCATTTTGATTTTTGTAATTTTAATATTTCCCGTGCTTGCCTTTGACGCTTCCACAAGGTCTTCAATGAGCTTTTTAAGCTTTTCTGATTTATCGCTTAATACTCCTATATATTCCTTTGCGGTTTCGTCGGTGATGTCGCATCTGCCCAGAAGGTCAACATAGTTTATTATTGAGGTGAGGGGAGTTTTAAGGTCATGGGAAACGTTTGTAATAAGCTCTGTTTTCATGCGCTCACCCTTGATTGCCTCATTAACTGCTGTTTTAAGTCCGTTCTGCATATTTTCAACATCACGGGCAAAGCCCTTTACCGGCTCTTTCATTTTTGAATAATCCAGTGAGAAATTAAAATCTCCCTGAGAGCCTTTCTTTATTTCGGTAAAAATTTTATCAAGGTTTTTAATTGTCTCGAAATTCTTTATGAAGAATATGATGTTAAACACACTTGCCGGAATAAGGCAAAGGAATAAGAGAATTCCAAATTCACCGGAGTCAAAACCAATAAAACCTAACAGGAAAAATACGGCATTGGCTGCAAAGAAAAGTACTATTTTCCAGAGAACTGATTTTTTAAGGCAATTGAAATGATAGCCTAAATCAAGTTCGGATTTTATTTTGTTTGCACATTTTTTAAAGAAGTGTGCTATTTTTCTTACGGTTACATACCAGAGTGAGTGCTTAATAAGAGTGCGTAATTTTACACTTCTTACAAAGGACATGAACCATTCAAGAAGCAAAACAGCGCATACAAATGTGACAGCTGTAAATAAATTCGTATTTATAGCAGAGACTCCGTTATAACCTAATGCATTTGATTCATTTAATTTTTCAATTTCTTCCCACATGGATGAACTATAAAAAACATAGGTATAAAGTCCCGCAAAGAAAATAAGTGCTCCTGTAATAATAAAGTGCAGGTCGTGGAAGCAGCGGTCAATTGCGGCTTCCTCAACAGGAGAATTTTTATCCTTTCTGCCTGCGATGATCATAAGATAAATTATGCCCATAACTGCACCGAATGCACAGATAGCTCCGGTATAAATTGAATCATTAAGCTGTTCGTAATTAAGAGCATAATCCTGTGATGCTTTGTAATATTTGTCATTTGGGAAAAAGTCGGTATTTATGCCAAAAGTTATATTTCCTCCCATTGCATAGTAGCGATCGGCAATTGAAGAGGAAATATATGACGGTATATTTGCATGATTTATGACCATTCCGTCAGAAGATACTGCAAAAGGGACATTCGAAACATCCCCTGTATAATTTCTGTCCTCTCTTTTTTCAACTCCGTCAATGTTTGTGAAAAAACAAGTTCCGTCATCATATATAAACTGAAAATTTTCTAAGCTTTCTATTTCATTTTTCAGTTCTTCGTATTTATTTAAAAAGTCTTGCTTTTCAGAATTTATATTATTTTCAAGATTTTTTTCTGCATTGCTGCGTATATAATTGACCTCGTTTTCCAGAAGTCCATAATAATAATCATCGAGAACTTTTTTGGCATTTTCGAGAGTATAAATATTTGCCGTACTGTCATTTTGTGATGCATTAACAGTAGTAGTTTCTAAATCAAGATTGTTTTCGCTATTATCTGGATTTACCTCAGAATAAAGTTCGGCATCCGATGATCCGTATTGTGTCATGTAATACTGAACTTTTTCTGTTATTTCATCCTGCGTATTTTTTTCGGAACCGGCTCTGAGCTGCGCTTCATGATCAGCCCAGGCCTTTCCGCTTTTAACATATTCTTCGTCCCCGTGATAAAGTTCCATATAAACTTGTATTTTCTCTACATCACCGCTTACCATTTCAGCGAAAGAGGAGGACGATTTGAAATCTTCTACATAATTGTAATTTACGCCGTAAGTACGATAAAATAATGCATCTGCAATCATAACTTTGAACAGCGCTCTTCCTGCTATGGCAATACATCCTGCCGTCAAAAAAAAGATTATTACTTTTACAAATATGCTGTAACTAAATTTTCTCAATTTTGTAGCCAATTCCCCACACCACCTTTAAGTATTTCGGCTCCTTGGGATTGATTTCTATCTTTTCCCTTATTCGCCTTATATGAACAGTTACCGTTTTTTCCGTGGAAAAGCTCGGCTCATTCCATACGGATTCATAAATCTGCTGAGTTGAAAGCACTCTTCCGATATTGCTCATAAGCAGTTCCACTATTCCGTATTCTCTTGCGGTAAGATGAACCGGTTCTCCGTCAACAGTAAGTTCTCTGGCGGCGGTGTCGAGCACCAAGCCGCCGTTTACGATTGCGTTCTCCTTTTTATTGATGCTGCCGAGGTTGACAAATCGTCTTATCTGAGATTTTACTCTCGCTACAAGCTCAAGGGGATTAAAAGGTTTTGTAACATAATCATCTGCGCCGAAGGTAAGTCCCGTAATTTTATCGGAATCCTCGCTCTTTGCCGAAAGTAAGATAATGGGAAAATTATGATTCTCACGAAGCTTCAAGGTGGTTCCAAGTCCGTCAAGTCCCGGCATCATGATATCCATAACCGCACAGTGGATATCCTTGCCTTTGACCGCTTCAACGGCCTCTTCTCCGTTTTCTGCACGGACAATATTATAGCCCTCAGCCTTGAGATAAATTTCGATTGAATCAAGTATTGCCTTATCGTCGTCACAAACAAGTATGTTATACATTTACCCTTTTCCTCTCTTTGTTCATAAAACTTTTTATGTCAATTATACACCAGCATGACAATAAAAAGAAGTGCTGCGGCAGAATTGCGCCTTTTCTTCCGCAGTTACTATTGTGAAGGATAATAGTTACAATTCAGCACTTGCGTTTATTACAATTTTATTACAATTATTTTAACCTTTTGTTTGACATGAAAGCAAAGGTAATGTATAGTAACTATGACAACTTCACACGGGGGCGTATGCCCCGGCGGATTACGGTTTTGCCGAAAGGCAGATTAAAAGGGAATGCGGTCAGATTCCGCAGCAGCCCCCGCTACTGTAAAAATGACGAAGACTTTTAGAGCTTAGGCTCTGCCACTGGGAAACCGGGAAGGTTAAGTCTGAGGATGATTTTGAGCCAGGAGACCTGCCGTAGTGCGTTGATTGCTGATTTCGGTGGGAGATCGAGGCGATTCAAGGAAAAAAGCGGATTTTGTATTTTCATTTCCGGTTTCTTTCTCATGCCTTAAGCCGAGCTATCAGCCCGGCTTTTTTGTTTTTCCCTTTAGGTATGGTGTGAAGCTGCCTAAAAAAGAGAAAGGAAGAAAGAAAATGAAGAAAATCACAAAATCCATTGTGAGCCTTGTGCTGGTTCTTGCAGTTGTGCTTTCAATGCCCATAAGCATTTCGGCAGCAGAAAAGGTATCTCCAGAAAAGGAATATCTCAGTTATTCCCAGTTCAGAGGAGAAGCTCTTTCCCAGGGAATAGTTGACGGCAAAACTCCCGTAAGCAAAGAATCCACAGTGGAAAAATGGGGAATCAAATTCGGCACAGGCTGGAGCGATGTCCCCGGAACTCCCGTTATTGTGGGAGATTATCTTTACTGTCTTGTAGCCGGACAGAGCAAACTCTACCGTGTTGATGCAAATACGGGAGAAATTTTAAAATCTGTTCCATGCCCGGGAAAAAGTCAGTTCTTTTCAACAATCGCTTATTATGACGGAGTAATCTATGTGCCTCGTGCTGCTGCCGATAATGCCGGAGCAGTTATAATAGCTTATGATGAAGAGACAATGGAGCAGCTTTGGATATCCGAACCCTTAGGAGGAGCAAACAACAGAATACAGCCTCTTTCAGCAGTTACCGGATATGACGGACATATATATGTAGGTGTTTCAGACGGCAGCGCAAGTGAAGGAGCATATGTATGCTTTGATACAGTGGATGAAAATCCTGAAAGAAGCGATGAGGTAAAAGCTCCTGTATGGACATATAAGCCAGAGAACATGAAGAGCGGATATTACTGGAGTGCCGGCGCAATTGTTGGAGATGCAATTATCTTCGGCGGCGAGGCAACAGAGCTTGTTATCCACAGCCTTACTGAGGATAAGGTATATGATACACTTGTTTTAGAGCCCGGTGCAGCATCCGGAATAAGAAGCAGCGTCCACTATGATGCAAAGACAAACAGAGTGTTTGTAGCTCTTAAAAGCGGAAATATATATTCCGTAAAGCTTTCAGGTGACAATACCTTTGATACTTCTTCTATGATCAAGATCAATATCGGTAATGATATTACATCAAGTCCTGTTGTATTCGGTGACAGACTGTACATCGGCGGCGGCGGAATTTCCTCCGGCAACGGATTCACAGTTATGAACAGCGAAACCCTTGAGATTATCTATCAGATAGATGAAGTAAAAACACAGGCATCACCCATAGTCACCACTGCCTATGCCACAGAGGAAAACGGCTATGAAGTTAAGATGTATGTAACAGGCTTCGGCGGAATCGGTTCCGGCGGATATGATCCCACATCATCATGTGTTTACATGATAACTGACCGTCAGGGTCAGACTGAGCCGGAATATGAGATAATTGCAACTCCTTCACAGCTTCAGTACTGTACCCAGAGTGCGGCAATCGGTGGTGATGGCTCAATTTACTTCTATAATGACAGCGGAACAATGTACTGCTTTAGCCATAAAGATGCCGCAGACGGTGAATACACTGCAAAAGATATGATAAACGCCATATCCCTGTTTGATTTCACAGGTGTAACTGAGCGTGACGAATACCGTCTTAACAGATTAAAGCTTCGCTATGATTTAATGAGTGACAGCGAAAAGGCAAAGGTTACAAACTACGAAAGCCTTGAAGAGATGCTCGAAAAAATAGAAAATCTCAAGAACGAGGAAAAGATTGTAGCCGAGCTTAATGAGTACATTAAAAATGTAAATCCCGACGAGCTTACACTTAAAGACAGCGATACAGTAAACAGCTGGTATGCAAAATACAATGCACTTTCCACTGAGAGCAAAGCTCTTGTAGAAAATTCAGAGAAGTTTTTAAAATGCGTTGCGGTTATAGAAAATCTTAAAAATCAGGATGCGGCGGCAAATCTCAATAAGAAAATAGCCGAGCTTCCCGATGCTGATAAAGTCACACTTAAAGACAGAGATAAAATTTTAGAAGTTCTTGCTCTTTACGAAATGCAGAATGACGAAGTAAAGAAAATGTGTGACAGTGAAAAGCTCCTTGCAGCTGCTGACAGAGCAAATGAGCTTTTTACAAAGGTTCAGGCTATTGATGAAAGAATCTTTAATGAAATAGATCCCCTCAATATTACTTTGGAAACAGAAAAATGTGTTTCAGAGCTCGAAAAGGAATATTCACTTCTTTCAGAAACCGACAGAGAATATGTAACACGTTATGATGACGTACTTTTTGCAAGAAAAGTTATAGACTCACTTAAAAAGGGAGTTATCATTTCAGAAATGCTCATGAACCTTGCAGGTTCTCCCGATGCATATACAGCAGAGTATGAAAATGCAGTATTTTCATTTAAGGGCACTGATATTACAGACCCCACAAAGGACTTTAATATTTCAGTAACCTTCGGTGGAGATTCCGAAAGCGATATCAAGGCTCTTTATGCCGATGCATTTGTATTTACTCTTAACCATGAGGGCGCTCTTCCTGCAAAAACTCAGATAACCCTCAAAACTTCTCTTAAAGACGGCGAGTATAAGATTTACCGCTTTGAAAACGGCGAAGCTGTATCAGTAGGTGACGGAGTTTGTGAAAACGGCTCACTTAAATTTACAGCTCAGGACGGCGGAATTTATTTTGCTGTTCCCGTAAGCACATCAAATCCCGGAAATCTCGGTGACAATATAATTTCACTGGGAGCTATGGGCGGCGCATCACTTCTTGCAGTGCTGCTGTTAGGAAAAAGAAAAAAGCGCTGATTTAACAAGGAAAAAATTAAAAAATAGAAGTTCTTATCAAATCTTGTACTAATTAAAGTTTTTAATATTATGTACTTTTGTCCATAGCGACAAAAGTACCAAAAACGCATTTAATAAGCCTTGACGGTTTTCGCTCTGAGTTTATCTGCCTTTAGAAGGTGTCTCGGTAAATCGCCGGCAGGCAGAGCCTGCACCCAAGTCGCACACTAAATGACAGTGAAAAACAACTAAATATTCCTGCGTTTAAAATAAAAGCTAATCGCAGGCGCACATATATTTTTCATTGCTCTCTTTTGGTGTGCGAAATAAAGGCGGATATGTCCGCCTCGCTCTCCGAACAGCTTACAGCAATACGAAAAGCCGCAAGGCTATCGCACTGCTTACTCTCATTTCTGCCGGGTGAGCGTGGCAGCGTGACGCTGCACCCAAGTCGCACACCAATTGACTGCTAAAAATAAATATCGTTGCCTGCGATGAAATTATATGTAAACTAAAAAAGCAAAGAGCAGAAACCAAAGAACCACATAAAACCAACTCTCCGACATTCGCACACGTCGGCAAGGAAATAGATATGGACAGCAGAACAGCGTTTACGCTTTGCTGGTGATAGCTTAAGCTCTCCAAACTGCCGACGTGAATTGGTGAACGCTTGCTGAGCCTAACCGACGGCAAAGGAAAGAATATGGCAAACAGTAAAACGTTTACTGTTTGAGGGTAATAAAAAATAATCCTCCAAACTGCCGTCGGTGGGCGTGTGGGAGAAAACTTACTTTGCGCTGATTAGGGATTACTGTTTTGGCAAATAAAATGCGTTTTTGCCTACTTTTGTCGCTACGGACAAAAGTAGGTGCACCGCCGCAGCATGAGCGGCAAAACTTATTCGTTTATCAAAGTGCGGGTAAGAAGCAGCAAGTTAATCCCGCCAGGCTCAGCCTGCAATTAAAAAGAAAGGATGGGGCGTTGTCCCTGAAAAAGAAAATGAAAAAGACTGCCTCACTTACTTTATCTCTTCTTATTTTAATAACAGTAATTTTCTCAGGATGTAAAATTGAATTTCCTGAAGATATTCCCACCGATAACATCGGTGTATCTGACAGCGAAACCGAAAACTATATAAATGACAGTTCCGAGAGGGAAGAAAAAGACACATCAGCTTCCGAAAACAAGGAAGAGGATAAAAATACCTCCTCTTCACAAGAGACTGACACTGAGAAAGAGACTCAGTCTCAGCAGGAAAGACCTGCTCCCGTTGACGACAATAAGCCGGCAGATAAAACAAAGGTCAACTACTGCACACTTTCCGTTGACTGCCTTACCATTCTCGACAATATGGATAAATTTAATAAGGATAAACTTTCCGTACTTCCAAAGGACGGAATTATATATAAAGAGCGAAAAGTAATTTTTTATGAAGGCGAAACGGTTTTTGACGTACTTAACCGTGAAATGAAGAAAAACAGAATACATATGGAGTTTGAAAATACTCCCATGTATAACAGCAATTACATTGAGGGAATCGGAAATCTTTATGAGTTCGACTGCGGAGATCTCTCAGGCTGGACTTACAGCGTAAACGGTTGGTATCCCAATTACGGATGCAGCGGATATAAGCTTAAAGACGGCGATGTAATAAAATGGCGCTATACCTGTGACCTTGGCCGTGATGTAGGCGATCAGTGGTTTGAGGAAAATAACCGATGAATACACCATTTGCCTCACTTCATCCCATTGTGCTGTTTCTGTTTTTCATTTTCGCCGCCGGATTTTCAATGTTCTTAATGCATCCGGTTTTTCTTGTGATTTCTTTTATCTGTGCTTTCAGCTACTGCGTTTATCTTAAAGGTAAAAAAGGCATTAAATCCTTAGGGTTGTTTTTACCTGTTGTGATTTTTGCCGCCATAATCAATGCCGCATTTAACCATGAGGGAATTACAATTCTTGTTTATGTAAACGATAATCCCATTACTTTGGAATCACTTATCTATTCCCTTGCCGCTGCCCTTATGCTTTTAGGGGTGCTTTTGTGGTTTTCATGTCTTAACGAGGTAATGACCTCCGATAAGCTCATGTGTATATTCGGAAAAATTTCTCCGTCCATTGCCATTTTGTTTTCAATGACTTTAAGATTTGTGCCGAGATTTTCCGCACAGCTTAAAAAGATAAACTATGCGCAGAAATGCATAGGCAGAAGCTATGATACAGGCGGATTTTTCACAAAATTAAGAAATGGTGTGAAAATCCTCTCAATACTTATTACCTGGGCTTTGGAAAACGCAGTGGAAACTGCCGATTCCATGAAGAGCAGAGGCTGGGGACTTAAAGGACGCACTTCCTTTTCCGGCTTCCGCTTTGATAAACGTGATGCTCTGTCCCTTACCGCCATACTTATTTTAGTTTCTGTTATATTTGCAGGACTTTTAATGGGAGAGGGCAGGATAAACTATTATCCTGCAATTGTACTTTCCGATTTTTCATTTTTCGGTTTGGTCGTCTATATTTCATATTTTCTCTTAATGGCCTTTCCGCTTATATTCAGTCTTACGGAGGACTTTAAATGGTATCGTTTGAAATCAAAAATCTGAGTTTTTCCTATCCATTGGGAGAGGGAAAAGCTCTTGATAATATAAATTTAAAAATTGAAAAAGGTGAGTTCGCCGTTATATGCGGAAAATCAGGCTGCGGCAAAACCACATTGCTCCGTCATTTAAAGCCTGCAATCACTCCACACGGAAAACGTGAGGGTGAAATATTTTTTGAGGGCAGGGAGATAAACTCTTTGTCACAGAGAGAAGCTGTATCTAAAATAGGATACGTCATGCAGAGCCCTGAAAATCAGATAGTAACCGATAAAGTATGGCATGAGCTTTCCTTTGGCCTGGAATCCCTTGGGGAAGAGCCTCGCCGCATAAGGCTTAAAGTTGCGGAGATGGCAAGCTTTTTCGGCATACAGCAGTGGTTCAATAAGGGAGTGGAGGAGCTTTCCGGCGGACAAAAGCAGCTTTTGAATCTCGCCTCCATAATGGCAATGCAGCCTCAGGTGATTATTCTCGACGAGCCCACCTCCCAGCTTGACCCAATAGCTGCCGCCGATTTTTTGGCAGCTGTTAAAAAAATAAACTCCGCTTTGGGAGTTACGGTTATAATTTCGGAGCACCGTCTCGAAGAGGTAATTCCCCTTGCAGATAAAGTTATTGTAATGGATGAGGGCAGAATCTTTTCATGTTCTCCCTGTGAAGCCTATTCGGTTTTAAAGAAAATGGGCAATCCCATGGCAGAAGCCATGCCGGCGCCTGTTCAGATAGCGGCTGGGATTTCAGAACACGGTAAAATTGAGGGATACGAGGATAAACTTCCCCTTACTGTACGTGACGGCAGGATTTTCCTTTCGGAGTACATGAAAGATAAAATCCCGGCGGAAAAAGAGACAGAGGAAAAAATTTCTCCGAAAAATCTTCCCGATGCAATAAAAGTACATGATCTGTGGTTCAGATATGAGAAAAAAGGCGCTGACATAATAAAAGATCTCAATTTCTCAGTTAAAAAGGGAACTTTCCACGCTGTTTTGGGCGGAAACGGAGCGGGTAAAACCACTCTTCTTTCCCTTATTTCAGGTAATTTAAAAGCATACAGAGGAAAAATTACCCTTGGAGAAAAGGGGGATAAACTAAAAATAGCACTTCTTCCCCAGAATCCCCAGACGCTTTTTGTAAAGAAAACTCTTCTTGAGGATATAGAAGAGGGTATAGATGTAAAAATGAGCCGTGAAGAAAAGGAACAAACGGCACGTGAGGCAGCTCAAAGAGTTCATCTCCAGAATCTTCTTTCACGTCATCCCTATGATCTGAGCGGAGGCGAACAGCAGAGAGCCGCCCTTGCAAAGGTGCTCCTTACAAAACCGGATATCCTTTTACTGGACGAGCCTACAAAGGGTCTTGACTGCTGCTTTAAAAAGGAGCTCGCTGAGATTATAAAGGAGCTTAACTCTCAGGGAGTTACAGTAATCGCCGTATCCCATGATATAGAGTTCTGCGCCGAGTATGCGGATTTTTGCACTTTGCTTTTCTGCGGCGAAGCGGTTTCAACGGCAGTGGCAAGGGAGTTTTTCACAGGAAACAGCTTCTATACTACCGCTGCAAACAGAATGAGCCGTTTTGTCTTTCCATATGCCGTTACAAATGAGGAGGTTATCAGAGCGTGTCTTGCCTCAAAGGAGAAAATTTAAAAAGACGAAATAACAGACATATTTTACTTTCATGTCTTATAATACTTATAGTTATCCCTGCTGTAATAGCTTTCGGAATTATATTTTTAGGTGACAGAAAATATTATCTTATAAGCCTTGCAATAATTCTTCTTACAATGCTGCCCTTTTTCATGTCCTTTGAAAACCGCAAACCGTCGGCAAGGGAAATTGCAGTAATTGCCGCAATGTGCGCCATCGGAGTTGCGGGCAGGGGAGCTTTCTTTATGCTGCCCCAGTTTAAGCCCATGGTTTCCATTGTGATTATAACGGGAATATGTTTCGGAGCCGAAAGCGGATTTCTCACCGGAGCTATGACGGCTTTTGTATCCAATTTCTTTTTCGGACAGGGCCCCTGGACTCCATGGCAGATGTTCTGCTGCGGAGTAATAGGTTTTCTTGCGGGACTTATTTTCGGCAGAAAACCCATAACAAAGAAAGATTATCCCTTTGTTGTAATTTTCGGCGGACTTTCTACGGTTATAATCTACGGCGGACTTATGAACCTTTCCACACTTTTTTCTTCAGTGGTGGCTATAAACTGGCAGACGGTGCTTTCAATTTACGCTTCCGGGCTGCCTTTCGACCTTGTTCATGCCGCTGCGACAGTTTTTTTTCTTATTATTGCCCTTAAGCCCTTGACGGAAAAGCTGTATAGAATTAAAATAAAGTATGGGTTAATGTCTATAGAAGAATAAACCCAATGAGGATAAGTGAGAGTAAAAACAGGGGTTGTATTTTTTTCAACGCCTTTCCCGAACAGCACTGCTCCCTCCTTTGCAGTGCTGTTTTTTGTTTTTACTACATATAGATACCCGTGAAAATGTTTTATCATTTTCACGGGTATTTTGTGTTTTATATTGACTTTTTACTTTCCGGTTGCTTCAATTACCTCTTCCACTGCACGGTGCAGACAATACTGCTCAGTATAATCAGAGTCGCAGCCCTCACGGAATATCATAATTCCGCCTATGCCGCTGCTTATTGCAAGGGCTGTTTTATCCCTTATCTGTCCGTAGCTGTTAACGTAGGCATCACATGTCTTTTTCTCTCCGTCAGCTGTTGTATAAGGATAATCCTTTATGAGATTTCCCCATTTGCCTAAATCATAATCCTTGTAGCTGGGCCATGCATCAGCGGATTTATCGGTGGTTCTGCCGTAGGTGGGAACACCTAAAAGAATCTTTTCAGCAGGAATTCCGCTCTTCATAACTTTTCTTATGGCGTCCCAGCCTGCAACAAAGCTGTTTGCATGGTCGCCTCTATCATCAAACAGGTCATATGCCATAACATTTACATGCTCAAGGACTTCTATGGCTTCATCACTGAGCTTTATTCCCCAGGGAGGAAGTGCGATTGATACCTTTGTGACTTTAGCTGTCTCAGTTATAATTTTACTGTAAGATTTCCATTGAGATGATTTTTCAGGGTACTCCCAGTCATAGTCCACACCGTAAAGTCCGTATTTCTCGGTAAATGCCTTTATGTTGGCAGTTATTGCATCAATGTTTTCATTTACAAATTTTGCAGTGGCATCATGATCTCTGTTTCCCTCAGCGTCTTTCATATCAAAGCCTACTGTTACCCATATTCTTGTATCATTTTCACCTATGGCTTTACGGAAAGCTTCCATGCGCTGAGCAAATTTTTCCTCGCCGTCTGCTATCACTACATTTCCCTGTTTATCCAAAGAAATCGTGCCTATGATAATGGCATCGGTTACTACATTATAATATCCGCTGAAGCTGTTATCGGTTCTCGCTGCCATTTCATCAAAGTGACCGTCAAAGCAGATGTACTGGCTGACCTTTACTTCTCTGTCCTCAGCTTTGCTCATGCGTACCTCAACTTCACTTAAGTTTACAGGTTCTATACAGTCTTCTACTGTAATTCTTACTTTATCGGCAGTTACTTCTCCGATATAGCAAAGGCGGTATTCTAAAATTCTATTGCCTTCATATACTTTTTCCCAGTTACCGCCTTTTTGCACTGAAATTGAAAATTTATTGAGATTATCGCCTTTCTCTCTCAAAACGATCTGGTCAAAGGTCTTTTCTCCGCCTAAATCGAGCTCCACACTTTTTCCGTTTGAAAGAGTTTCATATGTAGAAAGCTTTTCGTCAGTGAGCTTTTTCAGCTGTTTTTCATTTTCTGCCGAAAATGTAATTTCCTGTGAACTTAATGCAGGGGTATCATATTTTCCAGCTGCGCATCCGGAAAAACTTGCAGTGAGCAATCCGACGGCACACAGTGCAGCTAAAACTTTTTTACCGGTTTTCATAAAAAACATACTCCTTTGTTAAAATATATAATTATATCGGGAGTGTATCACATTAACAAACAAAATACAATATCAAAAAAGGACTATTTTATAAAATACGCACAAACTTTTATGTAATAAGCTTTAATATGCCATCCTTAATTAATAGATATTGTACAGGTATAATTCATGTGGTAAAATTAGACGAAAAGATAATCAGGAAAGGATAATATAAAATGACTTTTGAAGTTGGAACAAAATGTTTTTCAGAAACAGTTGTAACTGATGAAAATACCGCCATAGCAGCAGGCAGCGGTTCTCTGCCTGTTTTTGCAACTCCCTTTATGCTTGCACTTATGGAAAACGCCGCTGCAAAGTGCGCCGATAAATTTCTCGAAGAGGGAAGCACAACAGTTGGCACACTTTTAAATGTGAGCCATAATGCCGCAACTCCCGTAGGTATGAAAGTAACTGCCTGTGCGGAGCTTATAGGAGTGGAGGGAAGAAAGCTGATTTTTAAAGTAACCGCATCCGATGAAAAGGGAGAGATCGGAGAGGGAGTTCACGAAAGATTTGTGGTTTATAAGGAGAAATTCCTTCAAAAAGCTCAGGAGAGAAAAAACTGAATATAAAAAAGAAATATACCTGTGTCTGCTGACATAGGTATATTTTTTAAATCCAGATGTATATTAGGTTACAGAAACATCAGTGGTTGCAAATTTTTATAATGTGTTTTAAAATGCTGTAAATGATTTTTCATGACATTTATGTTATTACATCTAAAGAGGAAAAAGTATGGAAAAGAAAGTTTATAAATTTGAAGCGGTAATTGAGCCTGTTCCCGATAAAGGCGGAGCTTTTGTGAGGGTTCCCTTTGATATAAGAGAGGAGTTCGGCAAAGGAAGAGTTAAGGTTTTGGCAGAATTTGACGGTGTGCCGTATAAGGGGGGCATTGTAAATATGGGCGTAAAAAATGATGACGGAAGCATTTGTTATATTATCGGTGTGCGAAAGGATATACAAAAACAAATGGGCAAGTATCCCGGAGATACCATTTCCGTTACTGTTACAGAAGATTTGTAAAAAGAAAAACCTCCGCTGTGGATATTTCCTTAGCGGAGGTTTTTACATATGCGATATTCTTTGAAATCTTAAAGTTTAATGATTCCGAATGTGTTAAGAACAGAGCTTACAAGAACAGCAATAACAATTGCGGGTCCGAAGTATCTGATAACGATTGTGTAGAGCTTAGCGGGCTTGAAGGGAGATGACTTGCGAACTTCGTCGATAATTGCCTTGGGAGTAATGAAGTAGCCGACGATGATGCAGGTAAGAAGTGCGCCAACAGGCATAAGAACTGCATTTGTGATGAAGTCCATGAAGTCAAGGATATCAAGGCCGATAATCTTAACATTGCTAAGTGCGCTGTATCCCAGTGAGGGAAGGAAGCTAATGAGAATTGCACATGCGCTTGCAATGAATGTTGAAAGCTTACGGTTGATTTTAAGCTGGTCGGAAATTGTTGAAACAACTGCCTCCATAAGGGAGATAGCGGAGGTGATAGCTGCAAAGAAAACCAGCAGGAAGAATACGGCGCCGAAAACTGTTGTTACAACTGAGCTGCCGAATCCCTCGAAGATCTGGGGAAGAACACCGAACATGAGTCCGGGGCCTGCATTCATGGTTTCAGCATGACCGCCGCTGAATACGTAGAAAGAGGGAACAATGATGAAGCCTGCAATTATTGCAACGATTGTATCGAAAAGAGCAATGTTTACAGCTGACTTCTCGATGTTTTCATCATTCTTAACATATGAGCCGAAAGTGATCATGATGCCCATTGCAAGGGACATTGAGTAGAACATCTGACCCATAGCAGCAAGAAGAAGATTCATTGAGAACTTGCTGAAATCGGGTTTAAAGTAGAATGCGATACCCTCAAGTGCACCGGGACGGGTTGCGGAATAAACAGCAAGACCGATAAGCATGAGGAAAAGCAACGGCATAATGATTTTGCTTGCTTTTTCAATACCCTTTTCAACGCCGAAGATAACAACGGCAGTTGTGAGAAGAATGAAGATAACCTGCCATACAAGAGGCTCTGCTCCGCTGCTGATGAATCCGCCGAAGAAGTTGGAGTCAGCAAGAGCGGTGTGCTGATTGCCTATGTATGAAGCAAAGTACTTCATAACCCAGCCGCCGATAACGCTGTAATAGGGGAGAATGAAGAAAGCGACAAAGGAAGCTATAACGCCGACGAATTTAAATTTTTTGCCGAGTTTTGCATAAGCTCCTATGGGGCTAAGACCTGTTTTACGTCCGATAGCGATTTCAGTGATCATAAGGAATACACCGAATGTGATTACAAGAGCAACATATACAAGAAGGAAAATACCTCCGCCGTATTTAGCTGCAAGATAGGGGAAACGCCAGATGTTACCAAGACCTACGGCAGAACCGGCAGCGGCAAGAACAAAGCCAATACCTGAACCCCACTGGCCTCTGAATTTTTTTTCAGTTTTTTCCATTTTTACCCTCCTCGAAGGTTTTATTTTTAAATAAATAATTAATGAAATTTTACAAAATTTTTAAGCCGATGTCAATATATTCCGTTTTTTATTTATCATTTTAGCTATTACTTTAAAAACTTAAGATTAAATCTATACAAAAAGTCGAAAAAAGCTCTTTTTTTACAAGTCACAGGTGATAAAAAGTGCAAAAAACTAATTTTCTTGTAAAGAATTTATAAAAAAGTATTCGTTAAAGCTTATAACTATTTACAATATCACTTATGTAATGGTATAATTATACAATAATGAGTATTTGCTCACTGAAATTTTACGTGGAATTTATTTATGATAAATAAAAACGTAATTTTCACGGAAGATTTATTTATGATGATTCATCCGCAAAGGCAAGTTGACTGATATTTTTACTTTTTGTACTTAAAGTGAGATGCTCATATATATAAATAGTATAGGAATTCAGTACGATGAAATCGATTTAAATAATAAAGTAAAACGGAGGAAAAAAATGAAACATCAAAGCATTATTGAAAAACTTACTCTTGAAGAAAAAGCTAAACTTTGCTCAGGTAAAGATTACTGGCATTTCAACGGAGTAGAAAGACTCGGTATCGAACCCATTATGGTAACTGACGGACCTCACGGTCTGCGCAAACAGGATCCTAACGGAAAGAAAAAGGGATTGAGCAATTCAATTCCTGCAACCTGCTTTCCCACAGCAGCAGCTACTTCCTGTTCATGGAATACCGACCTTATCTACAAAATGGGTGAGGCTCTCGGTGATGAGTGCAGAAAGGAAAAAGTTTCTGTTCTTTTAGGACCCGGCGTCAATATGAAACGCTCTCCTCTTTGCGGACGTAACTTTGAGTATTTTTCTGAAGATCCTTATCTTGCAGGTAAGCTTGCAGCTTCCTTTATCAACGGTGTACAGTCTAAAGGTATTGGTACATCAATTAAACACTTTGCTGCAAACAGCCAGGAAGCCAGAAGAATGGTTATTGATGAGGTTGTCGATGAGCGTGCTTTAAGAGAGATTTATCTTACCGCTTTTGAAATTGCAGTTAAAGAGTCCCAGCCTTGGACTGTTATGAATGCTTATAACAAGATTAACGGTACATATTGTTCAGAAAATGAATGGCTTCAGCAAAAAGTTCTCCGTGATGAATGGGGATTTGAAGGCCTTATCGTTACAGACTGGGGCGCATCTGTTGACAGAGTTAAGGGTGTAAAATACGGAACAGATGTTGAAATGCCTTCTTCAGGTGAACTTAATGCAAAGAGAATCGCAGAAGCAGTTAAAAACGGAACACTTGATGAAAGCGATCTTGATGCAAGAGTTGATAACATAATCGAAATTCTTCTTCGTTCAGCTGAAACACTTAAAGAGGAGCATACCTGTGATATGGAGGCAAATCATAAAATTGCCCGTCAGATTGCAAGCGAAAGTGCAGTGCTTCTTAAAAACGAGGATAATATTCTTCCTGTTGACAAGTCAAAGAAAATCGCAGTAATCGGTGAAATGGCAGAAAAGCCTCGTTACCAGGGTGCGGGAAGTTCACTTATCAATCCTACAAAGCTTGATAATGCACTTGATTGTCTCAAAGAGGCAGGATATACAGTTATTTATGCAAGAGGATACGACAAATCAAGGGATGAAATCAGTGAGGAGCTTACAGCCGAGGCTGTTGCAGCAGCAAAGCAGGCTGATACAGTTCTTGTATTTGCCGGTCTTACAGAGGATTTCGAAAGCGAAGGCTACGATAGAACTCATATGGGAATGCCTAAGAGCCACAATGCTATTATTGAAGCAGTTGCAGCGGCAAATTCTGAGACAGCAGTTGTACTCAGCGGCGGTTCATGCGTTGAAATGCCCTGGCTCGATAAAGTTAAGGCTGTTCTCAACGGTTCTCTTGGCGGACAGGCAGGTGCAGGCGCAATTGCTGACATTATAAGCGGCGCTGTTAATCCGTCAGGTAAGCTCAGCGAAACCTATCCTCTTTCACTTGAAGATAATCCCACTTACGGCAACTATCCCGGAGGAAGAGTTCTTGCAGAACACAAAGAGAGCGTTTACATCGGATACAGATATTACGATACAGCTAAAAAGCCTGTTATGTTCCCCTTCGGATACGGTTTGTCATATACTTCATTCCAGTATTCCGACCTTAAGCTCAGCAGCAAAAAGCTTAACGACGGCGACGAGCTTACAGTAACTTTCAAAATTAAGAATACAGGTTCTGCTGACGGAGCCGAAATCGCTCAGGTTTATGTAAAGGATGTTGAGAGCACAATTTTCCGTCCGGAGAAAGAGCTTAAAGGCTTTACAAAGGTATTCCTTAAGGCCGGAGAGGAAAAGGAAGTTTCCATTACTCTTGACAGACGTGCATTTGCTTTCTACAACGTAAAGGTACAGGATTGGACAGTAGAGAGCGGAGACTTTGAAATTCTTGTAGGCGCTTCAAGTGCAGACATCAGACTTTCCGATAAGGTCAGCGTAAAGGCAGAAGAAGTTGAAATTCCGGATTACAGAGAATCTGCACCGGCTTACTATGCTGCTGATATTGCTGCCATTGATGACAGCCAGTTTGAAGCAGTTCTCGGCAGACCTATTCCTGCCAGAGAGAGGGACAAGAGCCAGAAGCTTACAATTTATAATAACCTTGAAGATGCTGAGCATACAAAGTGGGGCGGAAAGATAAACAGACTTATAAAGAAAGGTTTCGCTCTTGCTACAAAGGATGACGGCTATAACGGTGGTATGATGGAAGCAATGGCAACTCAGATTCCGATCAGAAACTTCATTCAAATGAGCATGGGTGTTTTCTCTGAAGATATGGCAGATGGAATGCTCATGATGATTAACGATGAGGGCGCCGGAAAGGGATTTGCAAAAATACTCGGCGGACTCCCGAAAGCTCTCAAGAATCTCAAGCACCTTCTCAATTCTATCTGATGATTTGGGAAAGAAGTTCTGAGCAGAAAAGATTAATAAAGCGAATAATATAAATAGAAACCTGCGGATAGGGTAGACCTGTTCGCAGGTTTTTTGCTTGTACAATAAAAGAATTAACAAGGGTGTAGGAGACGATATTTAATGTTAGCTGCGATTTGGTGTGCGGCTTCTTACCCGAACTCTGATAAATGAACAAGTTTTAACGCAGGCACTTATACTTTAGTGCGCCGTATCTTGGTGTGCGAATTAAATCAGGCTTAGCCTGTGCCGCTCATGCTGCGGTGGAGCACATACTTTTGTCCATAGCGACAAAAGTAGGCAAAAGCGCATTTGCGGCGGAGTTCCGCCGCCTTGTCAAAACAGAAAGCACTAATCAGCGCAAAGTAAATTTTCTCCCATACGTCCTCCGACGGCAGCCCCAAAGGTTTTATGCTGTCACCGTCAAACAGTAAACGTTTTACTATTTTCTATATTCTTTCTCTTGCCGTCGGTTAGGCACGGTAAGCGTTTACAAATTCACGTCGGCAGTTTTAACAGTTTTAATTTATCACCGTCATACTGTAAACGTTTTACTACTTTCCATATTTTTTCCTTTGCCGACGTGGGCGGCGGACACGTCCGCTTTCATTTCGCACACAAAAATACAGCGTTAGGAAAATATAAGTGCCTGCGATGAGGGTTTATTTTAGACGCAGGAATATATAATTGTTTATTGCAGTCAGTTAGTGTGCGAATTGCCTGCAAACTCAGCTTGCCCGCAGGCACTTATAGTTGTTTTTACCCGTCAGTTCGTGTGCGGCTTACGTGCAGGTTTAACCTGCTGCTGCTGACTTGTATTTATGTCAATATTGCCTTATAATATAATAATATTTAAATGAAAGGAGCTTTTGCAAATGTCCTCAACAATTGCCGCAATCGCAACACCTCTTGCCGCAGGAGGAATAGGTATAATACGAATTTCCGGAGAAAATGCGCTGAATATCGCCGATAAGGTATTTCGCTGCAAATCCGGGAAAAAACTTTGCGACGCAAAGGGGTATACTGCTCACTACGGAAGAGCCTTTGATGAAAACGGCGATATTGATGAGGCAATTGCAATAGTTTATCGTGCTCCTAAAAGCTACACCGGAGAAGACATTGCAGAAATCTCCTGCCATGGCGGACTTTTAGTGGTACAGAGAGTTTTAAGGAGCGTTTTTGCTGCCGGTGCCTCTGCCGCAGGTCCGGGAGAATTTACAAAACGTGCTTTCCTCAACGGAAAAATCGATCTTGCCGAAGCAGAGGGCGTAATGGATATAATCAACGCCGGAAGCGAGCAGGCCGCAAACGCTGCACTTAATCTCCGTGACGGAGCCCTCAGCCGTGAAGCGGACGATATATGTCAGAATCTTATTTCTGCTTCCGCACATATTGCGGCATGGGTGGATTATCCGGAGGATGACGTGCCGGAGCTGAATTATGATGTACTTGCCGAAACTCTCAGACAGTGCAGCGACAGAATCGAAAAGCTCATAAGCCGTTACGACAGCGGCAAAGCTGTGACGGAAGGCGTTTCCGCCGTAATCGTGGGAAAACCCAATGCAGGAAAGTCAACTCTTATGAATGCTTTGGCGGGAGTGCAGAAATCCATAGTTACCCCCGTTGCGGGAACAACCCGTGATGTGGTGGAGGAGACTGTGCGACTCGGAAATGTGGTGCTGCGTCTTGCCGATACCGCAGGAATCAGAGAAACAGGGGATATAGTTGAGAGTATCGGCGTCGATATGGCAAAACAGCGGCTTCAAAGAGCGGAAATAGTTTTTGCAGTTTTTGATTTGTCCGATGCCTTTACTCATGAGGATGAAGAGCTTTGCAGAATATGTGAAAGCAAAAAGTCCGTTGCAATTCTCAATAAAAGCGACCTTGACGCCGTGATGGATATTTCTCAAATAGAAAAATATTTTTCCGAAACAGTAACCATCAGCGCCGAAAGCGGAGATAACCTTGACGCTCTCGAAAAGGCAGTGGAGCGGGTTCTCGGAACTGCCGAATTTGATTCATCAGCACCAATGGCAGCAAGCGAAAGACAGAGGGACTGCTGCCGCCGAGCTCTCCGGTATATAAACGAGGGAGTGGAGGGACTGAACTCAGGAGTTACTCTCGATGCTGTAAATGTCCTTACGGACTGCGCCATAGACGCTCTCTTAGAGCTTACCGGTAAAAAAGCCGGTGAGGAAGTTATAAACGAAGTATTTTCACGTTTCTGCGTAGGTAAATAATTTTTTTACAGAGTGTAGCGGCTATTTAAGGGCGCTGAAGCATATGAAATCAAACCGCAAAATGCAATTTGCGTATACTATTATATATTATATAGGCTGTGAGGTTTTATGAGTTATTTTGCTAAGGAATTTGACGCCGTAGTTATCGGCGCAGGTCACGGAGGCATAGAAGCTGCCCTTGCCTGTGCGAGACTGGGCTGTCAGACGGGAATTTTTACAATCAATATCGACTGGGTGGGCAATATGCCCTGTAATCCGTCAATCGGCGGAACATCAAAAGGACACCTTGTCCGTGAAATTGACGCATTGGGCGGAGAAATGGGAAAGGCGGCAGATGCCAATCTGCTCCAAAGCCGTATGCTCAATTTGGGAAAGGGTCCTGCTGTCCACAGTCTCCGTGCTCAGATTGACAGACGTAAATATGCTGCATACATGAAGCGCACTTTGGAGAAACAGGAAAATCTCGAACTGCGTCAGGCTGAAATTATCGACCTTTGGCAGGATGAAAACAAACTGTGGCATCTTGTAACGGCTCTGGGCGCTGAGTATACAGCAAAAGCTGTTATCCTTGCCACGGGAACTTTCCTCGGAGGAAGAATTTACGTAGGCGATGTGTCCTATGAAAGCGGACCTGACGGAATGTTCCCTGCAACACGTCTTTCGGAAGCTCTCAAAAAGCTGGGCGTGCCTCTTCGCCGCTTCAAAACGGGAACTCCGTCGAGAGTTAACAGAAACAGCATTGATTTTTCAAACCTGGAACCCCAGGCAGGGGATGAGCGCATAGTCCCCTTTTCCTTTGACGATGACGCATCACAGCTTAAAAATACTGAGGTATGCTATGTAACCTATACAAATCAGGAGACAAAGCGTATCATAACAGAAAATCTCCACCGTTCTCCGCTGTATGGTGGAAAAATAGAGGGCGTAGGTCCCAGATATTGTCCCAGCATTGAGGATAAGATAGTCAGGTTTGCGGAAAAGGAACGTCACCAGATATTTATCGAGCCCTGCGGAGGGGATACGGACGAAATGTACCTTCAGGGACTTTCTTCCTCACTGCCCGAAGATGTACAGCTCAGTTTCCTCAAGACAATTCCGGGACTTGAGCACTGTCAGGTTATGAGAACGGCATACGCCATTGAGTACGACTGCGTTGACCCTCTGGCACTTGCTCCAACCCTTGAATTTTTGGATTTGCCGGGACTTTTCGGTGCAGGACAGTTTAACGGTTCCAGCGGATACGAGGAAGCAGCGGCTCAGGGACTTGTAGCGGGAATAAATGCTGCAAGGCTTATAAAAGGGGAGAGTCCCTTTATCCTTGACCGTGCCAGCTCATATATCGGAACTTTAATTGATGATCTTGTCACAAAGGGATGCTCAGATCCGTACAGAATGATGACCTCACGTTCAGAGTACCGTCTCATCCTCCGTCAGGATAACGCTGACCTGCGTCTGACTCCTATGGGATACGAAATCGGACTTATAAGCGAAGAGCGAATGAAGAAATTCCTTCATAAGAAAGAGCTTATTGCTGAGGAACGTAAAAGAGCAGAAAAGCTTTCTGTTCCCATGTCTGAGGAACTTGATAAGCTCCTTGTATCTCTCGGAACAGCTCCTCTTAAAACAGGAGTAAAGTTTGCAGAGCTTTTAAAGCGTCCGCAGCTTACATATGAAAATTTAGCGCCCTTTGATAAAAATCGTCCCGATCTGTCCTATGAGATTTTCGAGCAGGTTGAGATTGAAATAAAGTATGAGGGATATATAAAGCGTCAGCAGGCGCAGATTGATGAAATGCGCCGTCTTGAAAAGAAGCTTATACCGGCGGATATGGATTACCGTGAAATCAGCGGACTTCGCCTTGAAGCTGCGGAGAAGCTTGCGAAAATCCGTCCTGCCAGCATAGGACAGGCTTCGAGAATATCGGGAGTAAGCCCTGCGGATATTTCCGTTTTGCTTATTCACCTTGCAAGGGGATGAGAACATGTATGTTTCACGTGAAACATTAATACAAGAGTGCGGCGAAATCGGAATTGAGCTGAATGAAAAGCAGCTCAGTGATTTTGAAAAATTCGCCGAAATGGTTGTGGAAACAAATAAGCATTTGAACCTTACGGCGATCACCGACCCTGAGGGAATAGCCGTAAAGCATTTTACCGACAGCCTTACGCTCCTTACGGCAATTGATATACCGGAAGGGGCAAAGGTACTGGATGTGGGAACCGGCGGCGGATTCCCGGCAGTGCCCATTATGATTGCAAGACGTGATATTGATATGACAATGGTGGATTCCACCGCAAAGCGTCTGAAATTTGTGGATTCGGCAGTGGAAGCCCTTTCCCTTAAGGGAGTTACCGTTCATTCCAGGGCGGAGGAGCTCGGCAAAAACAAAGCTTACCGTGAAAAGTTTGATTTTGTCACTGCAAGAGCCGTTGCAAATCTCCGTGACCTTTCGGAATATTGTCTGCCATTTGTAAAACAAGGCGGATTCTTTATAGCCATGAAAGGTCCCCTTGCTTCTGAGGAAATTAAGGACGCACAGAACGCTATCAAGATACTGGGCGGAGAAATCAAGGAGATAAAAAACATAACTCTTTCCGATGCAGGGGAAAGAAATATGGTTATGATAAAAAAGATATCGCAAACTCCGCCAAAATATCCACGCCCCTCGGCACAAATCGCAAAGCGACCCCTCGTTTAATGTAAATAAGTGTAATTTGCAGCGTTTTTCTGCGATGAGAAAAGCTGGAAATCAAATCCCTCCTGTGGTATTCTGTTCTTAGCAAAAGGACAAGCATACATAAATAGGAGGGATTTCCTTATGATGAAATCTCGTAGGAAGTCAAAACAGATAAGCGGCGGTCAGCTTCTTATGATACCGCAGGAGAATATATTCCCCAATCCAAATCAGCCAAGAAAGTATTTCGATTATTCCGAGCTTGAGGGACTTGCCCAGAGCATCAGAGAAAACGGCTTGCTTCAGCCGGTAACGGTGCGTCCCAGAGAGGATTTCGGTTATGAGCTGATTTCCGGAGAGCGCAGACTCAGAGCGGCAAGAATAATCGGAATGAAAGAAATTCCCTGCGTCATATCGGAGGCCGATACGGAGAAATCCGCAACCTTGGCCCTTATCGAAAACCTGCAAAGACAGGATTTAAGCTTTTTTGAAGAGGCGAGAGCCATTGAAAACCTGATGAATATCTGCGGATTAAGTCAGGAAGAAATGGCGAAGCGTCTTGGTAAAGCGCAGTCAACCTTATGCAACAAGCTGCGAATATTAAAGCTTCCCCAGGATGTCTGTGATCTTCTGGAGAAAAACTCCATGAGCGAAAGACACGCAAGGGCGCTTTTACAGCTTGAGTCGGCAGATTTACAGCGCCGTGCCGCACAGATAGTGACGGACAAGCGTCTGACCGTTGCCGAAACCGAAAGGCTTGTAGGCCGTATGGTAAAAAACTCCACGGTTAAACAAAAGCCATCTGTTAAGATATTCAAGGATGTACGTATTTTTGTCAACACCCTCAATCATGCCGTAGATACCATGCGTAAAGCGGGTATCGAAGCTGATTCGGCAAAAAGCGAAACACCTGAATATATAGAGTATGTGGTAAGGATTCCGAAACAGACCGATGTAGTGGTCAAAACGAAGTCCAAAACCGCATAATCAACCGCCGGGACGGCGGAAACAGTCCACATCTTTCTCTTTCACACCCCATATCCACGGTAAAGGGACAGGCAGTTATGTCTGTCCCTTTGCTGTTTTGTTTATCCTAATTTTATATGTAAAAAATCTTTTATAATTTTTGATAGCTTGTGTTATGAGGCTTCATGCAAAAATGGATTAAAATATAGTTTTACAGATACGCTTCTTAAGAGATAAAGTATTTATAGTTTTTTGTTTCAAACATATGAGAGAAGATAGTCCATAAAATATTCTATATTTTACTTGTTGAGTGTATTTGAAGTGTATAGTAAGTTAAATGTTATATTTCGCCTTCATATTCCATTGACCGCATACGCATACTTCCATCCAATTTTTGAAATTCACCATATCTCACAAAATGCAGTCCGCATTTCTTCATGACATTTCCGGATGCAAGATTCGGTTCACAATGAGATGATGCAAATTTTCGTGCTCCAAAATTTCTATGTACATAATTTATCATCGCTTTTGTAGCTTCCGTAGCATATCCCATTCCCCAGCAATCATATCGAAAATTATAGCCGAATACCCAATATCCTTTTTTGTCATCAAAACCTATATCTCCGCTTCCAATCAATTTTCCGTCGGAAATACGCTCAAATCCAAAATTATATGTACTTTTATCCTGTTCAGCAAAGGAAAGCCATTTTTTCACTTGCTCTATATCTGTATATGTGTTATAAACCATGTATTTTGAAACTCGTTCATCGCTAACCCATTCAAATACATCATTTGCGTCGGAAATTTTTAAAGGGCGTAATAGTAGACGATCTGTTTTTATATAAATTTCATTACTCATAGCACTTTTTCCTTCCTTTTGCAAATTTGTATTTACTAAACTTTTAACAATTGCATTATAACATTTAGGTATAAATTTTTCTATTGTTTCTATACTTTTAAAAATAGCAGCGATGTTCCCTTATCGATAGTCACTAAGAATGAAATTTGACAATCCACGATAAGGGCTCTTTTATTTACAGACGAAAAGTGAGGAAAGTTTTGCTTTAGAAAATTACTGTTTCCTGCATTGATTTCCATATCTTAATGTTTTAACAATCCAATTGAACTGTTATTTTTAAATGGTTAAGTATTAAAGAATGCGCAACTGTGAGAAAAATGTGGAAAATCAGGTATAATGTTTCACGTGAAACAGTGGCTTAGTCTGTGCCGCTCATGCCGTGGCGAGATCAACTTGCAGCTTCTTACCCGCACTTTAATAAATGATAAAGTTTCGCCACTCATGCCGCAGCAGGGCACATACTTTTGCCCGTAGCGAGCAAAGTCAAGCAAAAACGCATTTGCAGCGGTGTACCGCCGCTTTGCCAAAACAAAAAGCATTAATCAGCGCAATGTCAGTTTTCTCCTACACGCTCTCCGACGGCAGCTTGGAGGGATTCTTTATATCACCGTCAAAGTGTAAACGTTTTACCGCTTACCACATTCTTTCATTTGCCGTCGGTTAGGAACAGCAAGCGTTCGCCAATTCACGTCGGCAGTTTGGAGGGGTACGTTTTATCACCTACAAAGCGTAAACGCTGTACTGCTATCCATATCTTTTCCCTTGCCGACGTGTGCGGCTGTCGGGGAGTGGGTTTTATGTTGTTCTTTGGTTTCTGCTCTTTGTTTTGTAGTTTACATATAACTTTATCTCAGGAATTAATATTTATTTTTAGCTGTCATTTGGTGTGCGACTTGAGTACAGCGTCACGCTGCGTTTCACGTGAAACATTTCAATTTTTTTCGTTAAATCCTTTATCTTTTACAGTGGTTGTGATATAATTTTTTAACAGATAGAGGAGTGTTATTTAATGAGTAAAATTGTTGCAATTTTCAACCAAAAGGGAGGGGTTGGCAAGACAACCACTGCCGTAAACCTTGCCGCTGCAATCGGTGCATACGGCTATAAGGTTCTTCTTGTGGATATCGACCCCCAGGGCAACTCCACCAGCGGATTGGGTATTAACAAAAGAGAGCTTGCCAAATCAACCTATGATATGCTTATTCACGGCGTATCTGCAAAGGATATCCTTATTAAGACAAAGTTTGAAAATCTCTGGCTGCTTCCGGCAAACATGAATCTTGCCGCCGCCGATTTGGAGCTTGTCTACATGGAGAAGCGTGAGAGCTGTCTCAGACAGGCTATTGCTCCAATGATTGCTGACTATGATTTTATTTTCCTTGACTGTCCGCCTTCACTGGGACTTATCTCCCTTAACGCAATGGCAGCAACGGATACTATTATAGTTCCCATCCAGTGCGAATACTTTGCCCTTGAGGGTATGGCACAGCTTATGTCAACTGTTCGTCAGGTAAAGAGACTTTATAATCCCAACGTTGAGCTTGAGGGAGTTCTCCTTACAATGTATGACGGCAGACTTAATCTCACTCAGCAGGTTGTTGAGGAAGTAAAGAGATTCTTCCCCAAGAAGGTTTTCACAACTACCATTCCGAGAAATGTACGTCTTTCCGAAGCTCCCAGCTTTGGCGAACCGGTACTCTACTATGACGGAGCTTCAAAGGGAAGCGAATCCTATAACGACCTTGCAAAAGAATTTCTTAAAATGAACGGATTGGAAGCTAAATAAAACATATTATAGATATATATAAATATAAAATGAGGAGATGCTTATGGCAAAAAAGAGAGAGGCGCTCGGTCACGGACTTGACGCTCTGTTTATGAGTAACTCCATAGAGGAGAGCAGCGCATCGGGCGCTGTTAAACTGAGCATCAACGAGATTGAGCCCAACAAATCACAGCCGAGAAAATCCTTTGATGAGAAAGCACTTTCGGAGCTTGCAGACTCCATTGCCGAACACGGAATAATCCAGCCCCTTCTTGTAAGACCCATGGCGGAAGGCGGATATCAGATTGTGGCCGGTGAAAGACGCTGGAGAGCATCAAGGCTTGCGGGACTAACGGAAGTTCCCGTAGTGATAAAGGATCTCACCGACAGGGAGACAATGGAGATTGCTCTTATTGAGAATCTTCAGCGAGAGGATCTGAATCCCATTGAAGAGGCAGAGGGAATAGAGCTTCTTATTAAGGAATACGGACTTACTCAGGAAATCGCAGCGGAGCGTGTGGGAAAATCACGTTCGGCGGTTACAAATTCACTCAGACTTTTGAATCTTCCTCCCAGTGTAAGGGAGCTTGCAAGAGACAATAAAATTTCCGCAGGTCATGCCAGAGCTTTGCTTGCATTTTCCGATGAAGAAAAGATCATAGAAACTGCAAAGCTTATAATGGAAAAAGGTATATCGGTTCGTGAAACCGAAAGGCTTGCAAAGGAAGCGTCGAAGGATACAGAAGGCAAAGTACGTCAGCCAAAGCGCAGAGATGTATTTTATGATGAAGTTGAAATCGCTCTTTCACAGAATCTCGGAAGAAAAGTAAAGATTAATTCCGGACGCAAGGGCGGCACAATAGTGCTGGAGTATTTTGACAAGGACGATCTTACAAAAATAGCAAAAATGCTTGAAGAATAAAGGGGACTTAAAAATGCTTGATATCAGAGTAATAAGAGAAAATCCTGAAAAGGTAAAGGCAGCAATGAAGAGCCGCAACAAGGATATGGATGCACAGGTTGACCGTGTTCTCCAGATAGATGCGGCACGCAGAGAGCTTATGGGAAAAGCTGATGCGCTCAAAGCTGAGCAGAATGCAGCAAGCAAGGAAATTCCGAGAATCAAAAAAGAGGGCGGCGACATTTCAGAGATCATGAGCCGCATGAATGAGATTAAGGAATCCGTTAAAAAGCTTGATGCAGAGCTTGCAGAGCTCGATGCAGCACAGAAATCACTTATGTATGAATTCCCCAACATCCCCAACGAGAGAGTACCTGTTGGTAAGGATGACAGCGAAAACGTAGAGGTTCGTCGCTGGGGTGAGCCTACAAAGTTTGATTTCGAGCCCAAAGCTCACTGGGATATCGGTGCAGATCTTGGAATACTTGATCCTGAAACAGCAGCAAAGGTTACAGGTGCAAGATTCCATTTCTATAAGGATTTAGGTGCAAGACTCGAAAGAGCAATCATGAACTTCTTCCTCAACACCCACACAGCCAATGGATACACAGAGGTTTTCCCGCCCTATATGGTAAACCGTGCATCCATGACAGGTACAGGTCAGCTTCCGAAGTTTGAAGAGGATGCTTTCAAAATCACCAATGATGACTATTTCCTTATTCCCACAGCAGAAGTTCCCGTTACAAATATGCACAGAGATGAGATTCTCGACGGAACAAAGCTTCCCATTAAGTATTGCGCTTATTCCGCATGCTTCAGAGCTGAGGCAGGCAGCGCCGGCAGAGATACAAGAGGACTTATCCGTCAGCATCAGTTCAACAAAGTTGAGCTTGTAAAGTTTGCAAATCCCGAAAATTCCTATGAGGAGCTTGAAAAGCTCACAAACGATGCAGAGAGAGTGCTCCAGCTTCTCGGACTTCCTTACAGAGTTGTAACTCTCAGCACAGGCGATCTCGGATTCAGTTCTGCAAAGACCTATGATATAGAGGTATGGATGCCCTCATACGGTAGATATGTAGAAATTTCATCCTGCTCAAACTTTGAGGATTTCCAGGCACGCAGAGCATCAATCAGATTCAAGAACAGCCCCAAGGATAAAGCACAGCTTGTTCATACTCTTAACGGTTCAGGTGTTGCAATCGGCAGAACAACCGCAGCTATTCTTGAAAACTATCAGAATGCTGACGGCAGTGTTACAGTTCCCGAAGTTCTCAGACCTTACATGGGCGTTGACAAAATCGGCTGATAGTCTTATTTTATCGCAGCAATTAAAAACTAAAAACGGCAGCTTTCACGGCTGCCGTTTATTTCTAGCAGCAGGCTGAGCCTGCACCCAAGTCGCAGCAGCGTGACGCTGCACCCAATTCGCACACCGGCTGACAGAAACGAGAAACTATACGTGCCTGCGTGCAAACTGAGTTTGCATCCAAGTTGCACAGCAGGTTAAACCTGCACATAATTCGCACACGGACTTACAGTAATAAGAAAATATAACCGCCTGCGGCGGACACGTCCGCTTTCAATTCGCACACCAAGCGTCACCCAAAAATAAATATTAATGCCTGCGATGAAGTTACATGTAAACTAAAAAAGCAAAGAGAAGAAACCCAAGAACCACATAAAAGCAACTCCCTGACAGTCGCCCACGTCGGCAAGGGAAAAGATATGGCAAGTAGTATAACGTTTGCACTTTGTTGATGATAAAATGTACCCCTCCAAGCTGCCGACGTGAATTGGTGAACGCTTACACTCACTAACCGACGGCAAGAGAAAAGAATTCGATAGTAAAAAAACGTTTACTGTGCGTTGGTGATAAAAACTAATCTTCCAAACTGCCGTCGGAGGGCGTGTGGAAGAAACTTACCTTGCGCTGATTAGTGCTTACTGTTTTGGCAAGGCGGCGGGACTCCGCCGCAAATGCGTTTTTGCTTCCTTTTGCCGCTATGGGCAAAAGGAAGTGCACGCCACGGCATGAGTGGCGAAACTTTATTATTTATCAGAGTTCAGGTAAGAAGCCGTAAGTTAATTTCGCCATGGCATAAATGGCAAGACTTACTCGTCTATCAAAGTAAAAATGAAGAAGCAAAATAACATATAATATCTTTATCACATTTTCTTACATCCAACATTAAAACTTTAACCTTGAAAATTACTGCCATGTACAGGCAGTGTATATAAATAACCAATACCTACAAAAAGCAGGTGAAAACTATGAGTGAAGCAAAAGAGAAAAAGATTTCCGCAGAGGAAAATGATATCAATAAAACTGCTCCCAATAAATCGGATGAAAACATCAAATCAAAAGTGGAAAGCGAAGCAGTTGAAAACGCTTCTGCTAAATCAGATGAAATTTCAGACGACGTAATTTCTCAAAAAGAAAATTCACAGGAAGAAACTTCCGCCGAAGCTCCCGAAGAGCATTATCTCACTGAGGACAGATTTTCAACGGGCGAAAATGTAAAGTGGTCGGATATTCTTGAAAATGCAGCTTTCAGCTATGAAACCGATGAAAAAGCGAAGCCTGCCCCGGAGAAAAAGCCTGAGCCGAAGGATGAGCATGAAAGTCTGAATCCCAACGTTCCTAAAATCGACGGATACTATGAATGGCACAGTAATCCCGAAATAACCTGTGTGGGAGCTCTTGCGCCCAGAGCGTCGTTTTTCTCTTATTCTTCAAAGAAAGCAGCTCTTACATTCAAGCCTGAAAAAAGCCGCCGAATTTCACTTAACGGACAGTGGCGTTTCAGGCTGTTCCCCAACTATTCCGCTTCAAGGCGCTGTGTGGGCTTTGCTCATCCGTCCTTTAACAGCGGTTCATGGGATACAGTTATAGTTCCCTCAAGCTGGCAAAGCTGCGGATATGATTATCCTCAGTATTGCAACGTGCAGTATCCGTGGGAGGGAAGAGAGGATATAATTCCGCCTTTTGCTCCTCAGGAATATAATCCAGTAGGTCTTTACATAAAGAAATTCCAGATTCCGTCCCAGTGGCTTTCAAAGCGTGTGACTATCTGCCTCGACGGAGTGGAATCCGCATACTATTTATATATAAACGGTGAGAGAATAGGATATGCGGAAAGCTCCTTTAATTCAAGGGAGTTTGACATCACACCCTTTATTAAAAAGGGACAGAACACCGTAGCGCTGGAAGTGTACCGCTGGTGCACAGGAAGCTGGCTTGAAGATCAGGATTTCTGGCGTTTGGGCGGAATTTTCCGTGATGTGTACATACGCATGACAGAGGAAACATATATAGAGGACTTCAAAATCACCGCCGAGCCCGACAGTGAAATAAAAGACGGACAGTTTTTTATGGAGCTTACCGCAAAGGGAAGTCTGGAAGGTTCAAGTGTTGAAGCGGAGATTTTTGACGGCAATGAGCCTGTTGGATTCGGCAGAGCGGATTTCACCGATTCTGATACAGTCAGCGTAAAGACAACCATTGCCGGTATAACTCCATGGACTGCGGAAAATCCAAAACTTTATAAGGTGCTCATTTCTCTTTATGAAAACGGAAGTCCTGTTGAATATGTTTCAGTTAAAACAGGATTCAGAAAAGTTGAGATAAAGGGAAATCAGCTTATGGTAAACGGAAAGCCCGTTATGCTCAAAGGCGTAAACCGTCATGAGTTTTCGCCGGAACACGGAAGATATGTGGATCCGGAGACTATGGAAAAAGCGGCTCAGCTTATAAAGGCAAATAACATAAACGCTGTCCGCACAAGTCATTATCCAAACAGTCCCCTTTGGTACGATCTTTGCGACAAATACGGAATTTATGTAATAGATGAAAACAACCTCGAAACTCATGGCACACGTTACAGTAAGGTGAGAAATTGCCCAGTGCTTCCGGGCGATGAGAAAAAGTGGGAAAGCGCCTGCATGGACAGAATAAACTGTCTTTACGAGAGGGATAAAAACCACCCGTCAGTTATAATATGGTCTTTGGGAAATGAATCGGCAGGGGGAGAGAATTTCCGCAAAATGCGTGATCTCCTCAAAGAAAAGGATACAAGACCTGTTCACTATGAAGGAGTATGGGACAATCCCGCAAAGGATATGGGTCTGAGCGATTTTTACAGCCGAATGTATGCAACTCCCGGGGAAACCGAGGAGACACTCATAAGATATAATGATAAACCATTTATGCTCTGCGAATTTTCCCATGCAATGGGAAATTCCTGCGGAGGAAACGATGAATACAGAAAGCTTTGGAAGCGTTTTCCCAATTTCTGCGGAGCCTTTGTCTGGGATTTTGCCGATCAGGGCTTGCTGACTCAAGGTGCTGACGGCGAATATTTTGCCTACGGCGGCGATTTCGGAGATATGCCAAATGACGGTAATTTCTGCGGCAACGGAATTTTCTTTGCGGATCTTTCCGAAACACCAAAGACTCCGGAGATAAAGGAGCTTTTCAGTCCCATTGAGGTGGAGGAGATAAACGCCGAAAAGGGAATAGTAAGAATAATAAACCGCTTCGATTTTACGGATCTTTCAAAGTATAATCTCTGCTGGCAGCAGATGAGTGAAAAGGGCGTACTCCGTGAGGGCAAAGAGACATTCAGTCTCCCGGCAGGAAAAAGCGGAGTCCTCGATTTGGAACTTAACCGTATAACCAACGACGAATGGTGGCTCAATCTCATTTTCACCGGAAAAGCCGATGAAGAGGTTGTAGCGCAGAAGCAGTTCCATGTTAACGCCAATGACGGCTGGCACAGAACTCTACCGGAAAACGGAGAAATCTCCATGTGGGAAACCTACGGAAATATCTGTGTTTCGTCACGGGAAATTGAGGTCAAGGTTTCAAGGAGAACGGGACTTCTTTCTTCATTCAAGTATATGGGCGAGGAGATTTTAAAGGAGCCTGTAAAGCCTGTATTTTGGCGTGCCCTTACCGATAACGACAGAGGATGTTCACGTCATGTGAAAAACGCCCTTTGGAGACTGGCAGGAGAAAGCGCAAAGTTTACCGTAGAGGAAACCCGCTGGAACGAAAAAAGGGCAATTATCAAAACATCCTTTACCGTTCCCACAGTTCCCGAAAGCAAGGGATTCATTAACTACACTATAACGGGAGCGGGTATAAAGACGGAGTTTGAATTTACTCCGGCTCAGCGTCTGCCTGATGTTCCCGATGTAGCCTTGGAGTTTATTTTGGCAGAATATTTTGAAAGCTGCCGCTATTTCGGAAAAGGACCTCATGAAAATTATTGTGACAGAAACTTAAGCGCTTATGTGGGAGAATACGAAAGTACGGCAGATGAATTTTTCACTCCCTATTTAAAGCCCCAGGAAAACGGACACCGTACCGGAGTAAAATCCTTCAGTGTTTCGGGCAACAGAATAAAGCTTACCGTCGAGGCAAAGGGAGAAATGGAAGTAAACTACGGCAGATATAAGTTCAGTGAGCTTGAAGAAGCCGGACACTCCTACGACCTTAAAGGTAAGGATAACAAAATTGTGCTGCGTTTTTCCGCCGGACAGTGCGGAGTTGGCGGATATAACAGCTGGGGATTTCCGCCCCTTGATGAGCATCTTAACATGAGCGGAAAAACATACCGTTTAGGTTTTGTGCTTATGCCGGAGGGAGATGTAAAACCTGTTCAGCAAAGTCATAAAAAGAATGAAGGCTTCGGCGAAATACTCACAAAGAATAACAGATAATATATAGCAAATAAATCCCGCAGTGAAAAAACTGCGGGATTTATTCTACTCTACTAAAGGTAGGTTGACTTAAAGGAGAAAAGGAATATAAAATAAGTAATGTAAGGAGGGAGCTTTTATGAACGCTTTGGAAACGGGAAAATTTATTTCATTAAAACGCAGGGAAAAGGGGATTACGCAAAAAGAGCTTGCGGAAAAGTTAGGAGTAACCGATAAAGCTGTTTCAAAATGGGAAACAGGACGAGGAATGCCCGATGTTTCCGTACTGGAAAACTTGTCAAAGGAACTTGAAGTTTCTGTAAGTGAAATTTTGAACGGCGGAGAAGTGGAAAGAGAACTTCTGCCGGAAACTGCCGATAAAATCATAGTTGATACAATGAAAGACAGCAGCAAAAAGGTGAGCAGAAAGCGGCTCATGGCCATAGGTGCAGGAGTTGCGGCTTCGATTTTAATAATCTGTGTTTTGATTTTCTCTTACCTTTTTTCTCGAACGGTAGCTCCTGATGACATTAAAACACTTGATAAAAATATTAATAATTATCTTTCTTTCAGATACAGTGATGAAAGGGCGCAGGTTCTTGAGGCAAAAAATGAGCAGGACAAATTAGTAGTGCTCTATACCCATGAAGGTGCGAACGGACTTTATATTTATAATGAAAGCCGTATTTTTCCGGGACGTTATAATGAAGATTTGGTAATGGAAATAATGCCCCAGAAAAACGGAGAAATTAACTATTTTTTATTTGTAGATGACGGTAAAACCGTAATGATGGTTGCAGGTGTAGAGCTGCCGAAAGAAGCCTGTTATTATTCTGCCGAGTTTTTCGGAATGGAACAAATATTCAAAATAGAGAACAATGAAAAATTCCTTGACTTATATGTTTATGAGGGACGTGATGATCTTTCTCTTACCAGACTTTTAAATAAGGATAAAAAACCACTCTATGACGATTTTGGAAATAAAATAGAGGAGAACTGGAAATGAAAACAGTACTGAAGAAATCAAAAAGGATAACAGTATGCGTACTTCTGGTTTTGGCAGCAGCGATTTTGATACCATACGCTGTTTATGAATGTACTACTTACTCTTCTGAGGGTGCACGGCAGTATGCTGCTGAGCTCAGCGACAGAAAGGCAACTGATTTTTTCTGGTGCAGTATAGATGAAAAAGTTTACTATATACCTGAAAACGGGGATCATACAAAACCCCAGGAGATGTTTGTTTTTACGCAGCTGTCGCTGGATGCCAGACAAAAATTTGAAGCTGCTGCGAAAATGGGTGATAATGTCGGAGTGTATGTCTATCCGTCACCCCAAGGTGAAAAATATGATTTGCCTTTGGAAAACAGGGTGTTTTTCTCTGCCAATGAAAAACGCATTTCAAAGTGCGTATATATTATCAGTACAAACGGTATTGAAAAAACCTATGAAAAGTCATTTATTGATGAATCGCCGATGATTTTTCAAATAGAAAATATCGGCGAAGCTTTTAATGTAACAACAAAAATCATAAACGTAAAGTTTTACGACAGGGACGGAAATCTTGTAGAAGAGTTTGACACTCCGGATCATGACAATCGATACTGAATTTACTGATAATTTTTGCATCAGTTGTAGGGGAAGTAACCTTTAAAAACAGAGATAAACCTTTATACTAAAATCAAATCCGCCGAGGACCCATCAAAGTGATGACAATCTCGGCGGATTTTTACATTTTATCTATCAGTGCAAATATAGCGTCCTGCTGTTCGCTGCTGAGTCTTGACCAGCGCTCCAAAAGTTTTTTCTGCCTGTCAGTTAAGGAAACCGGTGTATCTTCTTCTGCAAAAAGCTGAGATAGGGTGATACCGAAAGCTGTACAGATTTTTTCCAAAGACGGAACTGTGGGAATCATGTTTTTGCGGTACCAAGAGGAAATTGTGGACTGGGGCAAACCTGAGCGTTCTGCAAGCTGATACTCAGTCCAGCCCCGATCTTCACGGTATGCAGTTATTATAGAAAGAATATCTTTCATTTGTTTTACTTCCTGACACGATTTTTCACGCTTATTACTTTTAAAATGATTATTATCCATACAAAATTATACACGAAAATTATATAAGAAAAAATAAAAACCTCAAACAAATTTACCTTATTGCTCTGAACCCCTTGCAATACGCTCAGTTAAATGATATTTTAATTTACGCATGGATTTTTAAAACAGTGAAATTTAATCAATGAGGTTTTTGTTTTTATGGTTACAGGTTTAACGGCAGGGGTGCTTTGGGCGCTGGATACAGTTGTTTTAGGTGTGGCTCTGGCTATGACTCCTTTTGTTTCAGGAGAGCAGGCTGCTTTTTTAGCTCCTTTTGTGAGTACGTTTTTACATGATTTGTGTTCATCGGTGTGGATGCTCATATATACCGGAATAACAAAACAGTTTAAGAATGTTATAAGAGCGTTAAAAACGAGAAGCGGAAAGTTCATTCTCATAGCCGCAGTTTTAGGCGGACCTGTTGGAATGTCAGGTTACGTTGCGGCGATTAAATATATCGGTCCTGCATATACAGCGATTATTTCAGCAATGTATCCCGCACTGGGTGCTTTTCTGTCATTTATCTTTTTAAAGGAAAAAATGCGTCCCGTACAGATAGCGGGACTCGTTGCTTCAATTTTGGGTGTTGTTGCTCTCGGATATGAACCGGGAGGGGAAAGACCTGAAAACTTTGTTTTAGGTTTTGTTTGCGCTTTGCTTTGCTGTGTAGGCTGGGCATCTGAGGGAGTAATCTGCGCCTACGGAATGAAGGATCCACAGGTGAGCAACTCTCATGCTCTTCAGCTTCGTCAGCTGATGTCGGCTCTCTTTTACGGATTAATAGTTTTGCCCGTAATCGGAGGATGGAGCTTTACCGTCTCTGCTTTGCCTACTAAAGCTTTCGGATTTATAGCTTTGGCGGCGTTCTTCGGAACGGCATCCTATCTTTGCTATTATAAAGCGCTGGGAAATCTGGGAGTATCAAAGGCAATGCCTCTTAATATCACTTATTCCGCCTGGGCAATTGTATTTTCCTTTGTAATTCTCGGAACAGTTCCGGATTTAAAAAGTATTATCTGCGGCATTGTAATAGTTATGGGTTCTCTTATAGCCGCTGCGGAAAAGAAAAAATAATATTTTGAAAAGCTGCGGATTTACGTTTTCGTGTAAATCCGTAATTTTTTGATGGGAGCAAAGTATAATTATTAATCCGTTAAAATATGTTCTGTTATAGTTTACTTTATACTTTATTAATATTACAATGGTTCATAACAGTTTATAAGGAGGCAGAAGTGTATGGAAGCTAAGCTTTATACAGTAGGCGAAGAAATATTTAATTCCGTTTCTCACGGAGTCGGAAGCCTTTTTGCGATTATAGGTTCAACGGTACTTGTGACAATAGCAGCCATGAAGGGTTCAGTAATTGGTGTAGTGGCATTTATTGTGTACGGTCTTTCAATGGTAATTCTATATACCATGAGCACACTTTACCATGCTTTTCCAATGCCGGGAGTAAAAAAGATTTTCAGAATTTTTGATCATTCTACAATTTATATTCTCATTGCAGGAAGCTATACTCCCTTTACCCTTGTTTTGCTTAAGGGTTCAAAAGCAGCTTTGGCTGTATTTATAGCAGTATGGGCGGCGGCTGTTTTGGGAATTGTGTTAAACTCCATTGATATAAAAAAGTTTACTGTAATTTCAATGGTGCTGTATGTAGTAATGGGCTGGGCGGCAATTTCAATTGTAGTGCCTATATATCGTGCTCTGGGCAGCGGATTTTATCTGCTCCTTGCCGGCGGCATAAGCTATACAGCGGGACTTATTTTTTACGGCCTTAAAAAAGTACGCTACATGCACAGCATCTGGCATCTGTTTGTTTTAGGTGGAACCATCCTTCACTTTTTCTGCATAGCTTTTTATGTTTTGCCTGTTGCATAAGACAAATTAACACAAAAACATCCCTGTTTACTTAAATGTAAGCAGGGATGTTTTTATAAGCAGATTTATTTTTACTGATTATCGCTGTCCAAGGCGAAAAGGGCAGCTCCCAAAGCTCCGCATAAATCGGGATTTTCGGGAATGAAAAGTTTATCATTAAGTCCCTTTTCGATTTCGGCTGCAACGCCCTTATTTCTCGCAACGCCGCCCGTCATCATGTAAACAGGTGTGTGATTTGTGCGGGCTACCAGTGAAAGAGTCTTTGATGCTACGGATTTATTGAGTCCGTGAATAATGTCGTCGCTGCTTTTGTTTTCGGCAATGAGGGAGATGACCTCCGATTCGGCGAAAACCGTGCACATACTTGAAATGGTTATATTCTCTTTCCATGAAAGACCACGCTTTCCCATTTCTTCAAGCTCCAGCTCAAGGGTTTTCGCCATTGCTTCAAGAAATCTTCCCGTACCGGCAGCGCATTTATCGTTCATAACAAAGTTTGTTACGTTTCCATTTGAGTCAAGGCAGATTACCTTGCTGTCCTGTCCGCCGATGTCAATAACTGTGCGTACATTGGGATTTATAAAATTAGCTCCTCTTCCGTGACAGGTTATCTCCGTTTTTGCGCCCTGTGCAAAGCCGATATTATTTCTGCCGTAGCCCGTTGCAATTATTTTTTTAATGGAGTCAATTTTAATGCCGTACTCTTCTTCTATTTTTTCAAAAGCACGTTTTGCGCCCATCTCCGCTCTGGGACCGGTTCTTACAATTGCGCTTGCCACAGTTTTTCCGCTTTTATCTATCACCACAACATTTGTGGAGGTGGAGCCGCTGTCTATACCTGCGTAGAGTGCGCCGCTTAATTGGGCAGAACTGCGTTTTTCATTTTTTTTTACATTTTTAACTTCAAATTCTTCGCAGAAAGCTTCAAGTCTTGTGGAAAGCTGTCCCGATGAAAGGGGAGTAAAGTCCGTTTCGATTTTAAGCATGGGCAGTGTGCTTTCCTTGCGAAGGTTTTCATATTCAAAGGAATAGTAATCGCAAAACTTTACCGTATGATAAATTATTCCCTTTATATTCGGATGAATTGCAAGAGCTTTTCTGCTTGATACATCTGCCATTCTCATGCATGGAATCTGAGTAAGCAGAGCGTGGGCGTATTCATATGCCTCTTCCTCGAAGGTATCGTATCTTTCCATTAAGAAAAGACTTCTGTTGCCTGAGCAGGTAAGGTCGGCAATGGGATAAACTGAATTTTCTTCGATAATTTTCTTTGTTTCACGGCTCACTCTTGCTCCTGTAAGGGCGATAAATTCTCCGTTTGGATACATGCTGTCATCTTTAAATGCGGCATAAAACTTTTCCGGGGAAAAGGATGTGCCTTTATATGCGGAGTATTCCCTGTAAAGACGCAGAATTTCATCTTTAAAGCGGTTTACAGAGCAGGTGCCGCCGGTTCTCGGGAGATCCAGAAGAAAGATGAAGTCATAATCTCCTTTTTCTTTTACTATATCATAAATTCTGCGGACGCTGTCACAGCAGTTTACAAATACAAATTCTCTTATTCCGCCTGAAAGACAGTGCTCAAGCAAAGCCTTGCAGTGGCAGCAGAGATTTGAATGACCCTCGCTTTCAGCAGCGGAAAAGCTGGTTGTCTGAAAGTTAATAAGCACGCATTCTCCGCCCAAAGCTTCAAGAAGCTCGATGGGAGTGTATTTGCAGGTATAACCTATCATAAAATTTCCTCACTTTCCGCCGTTTTCAAGCTGTTCAATAAATGCAGTGACTCTTGTTACCATCTGTCCGTCGCTGATGTTTCGTGTGTCGCAGCCGTCGCCGTCAAGGATGAGAGTTGGTATGCCGCTCTCTTCAAACATCCTCTTTGACAAAACGCATGAACCCATTGTCTGTTTGCATCCCCAGTGGCAGAAATATATAATTCCGTCGGCGTGCATTTTTTCGGCAAAGCTTCTGCAAAGTTCGGAGCGGCGTTCCCATCCTCCGTTAAAGGAGCAGGATACCGTCCTTTTTGCCATGAAATCAAAGGGATTTTTTACATCGCCTGTTTCGAGAGAGTCGAAGGTCATGTCACAGGAAACGACTTCGCAGCGCTCGTTGAAATTAAAGATTTCACGCATTGAGTCCTGCCAGTAGGGCAGTGAGTGGACCCACAAAAGACGTTTACCTTTAAATCCTTCGGGCTTTTTAGCTGTATCTTCGCAAAGACGGCGAGTGTATTTCTCACTGTCGGCAGTGCCGAGAAGCACGTGCATTGCGAAAACCGAAAGCATTTCCGAGGTCATCTCGTCGCTTATATATCTGGTTGAGCGCAGATCAAGATATTTCTTATAGTTTTCTATTGTCCGCTCACTGCGCTCTACGGAAAGTTTCAGCTTTTCGTCGGGATTCTCTTCACCGGTAAGATTTTTGATTTTTTCCCAGATTTCCTTCAGCTGATTTTCCACATATTCCGCACTTTTCTCATCGCTGGTTAATGGGACATCTATTATATAGTGGGGAATGTCAAAGTATTCCGCAGCACGTCTGAAAGAAAGCTGATTTGCGTCGCATGCAAGGGTAGTATTAAGTACAAACAAAGGCTTTGGCATTACTCCCGATTCTACAAGTCCGATAAGGATTTTATGGTAGGAGCAAAGGCTTTCGGGCACACCTTTTTTCTCTGCCTGCTCAATGAAGTACCTTTCGCTTGCGGAAGCAGCAAGGTAGCAGGAAAGTCCTTCCGGGAACATAGGCTCTATTCCGGCAGCGTGAAGCATTTCACAGGGAGTGAAGATGCTGACAATTGCAGCCTTTTGGGGTTTTCTGAGAGGCTCGGTTATGGACTTTGCGGAAACCCACATCATGAACTGACGTGAGGGCATAAGAGCCTTTGAGGGAAAATAGTGAGCCTGAAAACCTGAAAGGGAGTATACACTGGTCAGAATTTTCCTTGCCGCATCGGGATTTTTTCCCGCTTTCTTATATATGTAATCGCCGAATTTCTGAATTATCTTATTCATACGTCACCGCACCAATATATTTTTACATCTATTTTAAATTCAAGTGTGAATATAGTCAAGTATGTGCAGTGCAGCGTGACGCTGCACCCAAGCCGCACAGCAGGCTGAGCCTGCACCCAAGACGCAGCAAGCTGAGCTTGCAGGCAATCCGCACACCAAATGTCAGTAATAAACAACTATATATTCCTGCGTCTAAAATAAACCACAATCGCAGGCACTTATATTTCCTAACACTGTATTTTTGTGTGCGACATAAAAGCGGACGTGTCCGCCGCACACGTCGGCAAGGGAAAACAGAGTCTTTAAACATTTAACAGGCAGAAAGGAACATAAATCCTTAGCAAATTTTATCGTCTAATCAATATACCCTTCATAAATTCGGATTCATTATGAAAACGATATATGATATCTTTTTCTTCTTCCGTACATCCAATAAGTATTTTGATTTCTGAATCGTTTTTCATTAAATCTACAATGCACATAATAGCATCGATTTTTTTGTCATTCATTGTTCCAACCCAGACATCAATTCCGGAGCCATCCATAGAAGATGTGTTTTCTAAATATCCATAATTAACCTTGTAGATAATATTGGGAAAACGAGGATGTCTGCTTCCTTTAGGACGGTCTATTACTATTTTTGTTTTACCTACTAATTCATCTAACGCTCTCCAAAAGCAATCATTATTTATGTTCATTGTTTTACCCCACAACTTAAAATTTATTATTTGGGTTCATTATATAATTCACGCTGGAATTTTACTATCAAATTCATTTTAATTACAGAGCATACCTAAATACAGAAAAACAAGTAAATTTGCCTGCGTTTATGCAAAATTTGCTTAGGGGTATAAACTGCATACTCCCTTACCGGCAATAAAAACAAACCACCTGCGTTTAAAGTTTCAAATAATCTTAAATACAGGTGGCTGCACTTTCTTTTAATTTTTAAATTTTTCTGTAAAGAACTTCTTCTTAAAACATATAAACTCTCATCTCATATGGACGGGTCTTGAAGCCGTTGCCGCAGATGTGCTCTGACTCATAGTTACCCAGTACCTTAACTCCCTTTGAAAGGTCGTATCCTTCGGGAGCCTCAAAAGCTACACCTTTTTCGGTAAATGAGCAAATTACCAGCATTCGCTGATTATTATAGGTTCTCTCGTAAACATAAAGATTCTTACTGTTTGCGTAATACTCCTTATAATCGCCTTTAAGAACAATTTCGTTTTCCTTGCGGAAGCGGATAAGCTTTTTGTAGAAATTGAGAAGTGAATTTGGATCACTGAGCTCCTTTTCTGCATTTACCTCTTTGTAGTTGGGGTTAATGTAGAACCATGGCTTTCCTGTTGTAAAGCCGGCGTTTTCGCCGCCCGTCCACTGAATGGGTGTTCTTGCGTTGTCTCTTGTGGAGATTCTTGCAAGATGCTCGCATCTTTTCTTTCCGAAAATCTTTTTGAAAACGTTGTAGTTGTTCTTTACAAAAACATCCTCATACATATCGAGATCGGGGAGGGAAATGTTTGTCATACCGATTTCCTGACCCTGATATATGAATGGCGTTCCCTGCTGAAGCATATACATGGCGGCGAGCATTTTTCCGCTTTCGGTGCGGTATACCTCACTGCCGTATCGGCTTATGATTCTCGGATGATCGTGGTTTTCAATATATAATGTGTTCCATGCCTTACCCTTTAACATATTCTGCCAGCGGGTAAAGGCTTTTTTCATGCGTGTAAGACTGAAGGGAACGTGGATGAAATCCATCATTATGCAGTCCGCCTCCATGTGCTGGAAGTGGAACATAAGATCAAGCTCCTGATTTTCACCCTCAGTGATGTATTTAAGTGCGGTTTCGGGTGTCATCATAGGAGCTTCTCCGACGCAGAAGCAGTCATACTGCTTTGCAACTTCACGGTATTCCCTTAAATACTCGTGGATATGAGGTCCGTTTATGTAGTGCTCCATTCCGCAGGCGGAGGGTATGGGAAAACCGTTTGGAAGACCCTCTTTTTTGGAGATGAATGTGATGACGTCCTCACGGAATCCGTCAACACCCATATCCAGCCAGAATTTCATGATTTCCTTGACTTCTTCACGGACTTTTGGATTATCATGGTTTAAATCAGGCTGTTTCTTTGCGAATACATGGAGATAATATTCGCCCCTCATTTCATCGTATTCCCAGGCGCCGCCCTCAAACATACTCAGCCAGTTGTTGGGAGGCTTTTTGCCGCCGTCTCTTCCTTTTCTCCAGATGTAGTAATCGGTGTAGGGCTCAATTCTTCTGCGGCTTTTCTGGAACCAGTCGCACTCGTCGGAGGTGTGGTTTACAACCAGATCCATTATAACCTTGATTCCTCTCTCATGTGCGCCGTCCAACACCTTTTTGAAAAGCTCAAGATCGCCGTATTCCGGATGAATGTTTTTGTAGTCGGCTATGTCGTAACCAAAATCGGCATTGGGTGAGGGATAAAGGGGAGAAAACCAAATGCAGCTGGCGCCCAAATCCTTTATGTAGTCGAGCTTTGAGTAAACTCCCTCGAGGTCGCCTATGCCGTCGCCGTTTCCGTCACAGAATGACCGTGGCCATATCTGATAGACGCAAATATCCTTGTACCATTTGTTATCCATTAAAATCCTCCTCTATTTACAGTGCATATATTCATCCGCCTCATACCATTTCACAAGAAATCCTGCGCCGTGTGAGCAGAAAACGGAATCGGCGGAATTTTCCTTGTCCCGCTCTTTGTCGTACCCGATTTTCTCAATCACTTCTGCGCTGTTGTGGCATTCTCTGTAACCTGTAAGGCTGCCGAAGAATACACCTTTTCCTGAGGTGAAGGCGGCAAGCTCCCTGCCGTAATTCATTATTTCCGAAAGGGGACAAACTCCGCTTATTACGGTTTTATCTCCATGGGTTTCCGGCGGAGAAAATTCTCCGCTCATTTTGGTTATATCCGAAAGTACCCTGCCTGTAAACTCCATGGGTACCTGAATCCTGAATTTGTACCAAGGCTCAAGAAGCACGCTCTCCCCTTTGAAAAGTCCCTGACGCACTGCGGCGTATACGGCTTTTCTGAAATCTCCGCCCTCGGTGTGCTTTAAATGACTTCTTCCTGCTGTGAGGGTGAATTTTATATCAGTTATGGGGAAGCCCGTCAAAGCTCCCACATGTTCCTTTTCAAAAATATGGGTTTCAATAAGCCTTTGCCAGTTAAGGGAAAGTTCATCAGTTGAAACCTTGCTTTCAAAGGTTATTCCGCTGCCCCTCGGAGCTTCTTCCAAAAGAAAATGCACTTCTGCATAGTGCTTTAGAGGTTCATAGTGTCCCGCTCCGTGGGATTTGCCTTTGATTGTTTCCATATATACTATATTTGGTTCTCCGAAAGTTATGTTTTCGCCGAACCTTTTACTGAGGGTATCGCTGAGTACTTCAAGTTCCACAGTGCCCATAACCCTTACAGTAATTTCCTTTATGCGCTCATTCCATTTTACGCTGAGAGTCGGTTCTTCATCCTCCAAAATTTTAAAATATTCAAGGATTTTTACCGGATCTTTGTCTGAGGAAAACTCCGCCTTTGCAAAAAGAGCGGGTATAGCTGAAAATTCAGCTTCCCTTTTGTTTTCACCGATAAAGCATCCGCTTTTCGCCTTTAAAAGTCCGCTGACAGCGCAGACATCTCCCGCAGTAACTTCCCCCACAGGAGTGGATTTGTTTCCCGAATAAAGTCTTATTTCGTTTACCTTTTCGCCGTCTATAATATCCTTGGCTTTGAGAGTGCCTGAAAGGATTTTCAGAAATACGGTTCTTTCGGTTTTATTTCTCCTTACTTTCCAAACAAATGCTGAAAATTCGCCGTCAGGATTATATTCAGTTTCTGTAAGCTCATCTAAAGACGAGAGAAATTCTTTTATTCCCTCACCGCTGAGAGCACATCCTTTGAAAACAGGAAAAAGTTTTCTGTCTTTTATCAGCTTTCGGCAGGCGGGGATAAATTTTTCTTCGGTAAATCCGTTCTCCAGGTATTCCTCTGTAAGCTCATCGTCAAGGCAGGCTATTTCTTCCGCAGCATCTCTTAAGTTTTCGCAGAAAACAAATCCGTCTCCAAATTCCTCTTTAAGCTGAGAGAGAACCTTTTGCACATCTGCTCCCTGACGGTCTGTTTTATTTATAAATACAAAAACGGGAATATTGTTCTTTTTAAGAATGTTCCAAAGGGTTACTGTGTGGCTTTGCACTCCTTCAACTGCGCTTAAGGTAAGAATTGCAAAATCTATTGCCTTAATAGCTCTTTCGGTTTCCGCTGCAAAGTCAGCATGGCCGGGAGTGTCAAGAAGATAGAATGTATTTTCTCCAACAGTAAAGCCGGCGCTTTCTGAAAATACCGTTATGCCCCTTTCTTTTTCGATTTCGTTGAAATCAAGAAAGGAGCTTTTTTTATCTACCCGTCCCACAGTGCGTATTGCGCCGCCAAGGTAGAGTATCTGTTCTGATAAACTTGTTTTGCCCGCATCAACATGGGCTACTATTCCAATTGTCTTTTTCATACCTATAATGCTATAATAATCATCGGCTGTTGTCAAGAAATATGTTGGATTTTAACAAAAAATAAACCCGTGAACATTGGCAAACCACTAAAGCCATGGTTTAATGGAAATACAAACGTCAAAGGAGCATGTATATGGATATATTGTATCAGGTACATTATGACAATCGCATGAACTATATAGATGAAATCTATCGGCATATGTGTTTCAAAACTTCATCTATGATAACTTTCTATGTGTGTTTTGTCATAGTAGTTATATTAAATTTACTCAATCTCGTTTTAACGGAAAATCTCAATTACGCAACGCTATTGACTATTCCTGTTTTTGCCTATGTATTTGCAGTTGTTTTTTTCAGATACAAAAAGTCCATAAAAATGCACGAAGATAGGCAAAAGGAGATAAACGGGGATAAGGTTATTGAGATATTTGTGACTGCCACTGAAGAAAACGTATATATGGCTGAGTCTACCGGTAGGGCGATGAAAATTTCATATTCAGATATAAATAGAGTCTTTGAAACTAAAAATACCGTGGTGCTTCATTCAAAATCAAATCTTCTGTACATTTTCCCAAAGGCCGCTTTTACCGTTGGAAACGCTCCTGACTTTTTAATGTTTTTGAAAAATAAAGGAGTTAAAGGCGCAAAATAACAGAAAATACCCGAAGTGAAAGCTTCGGGTATTTTTGATAGCATTTTTAATTTTATCCCAGCGCAACATCGAGTACCATCATTAGTGCAAAGCCCACCATAACTCCAAGTGTACCGGAGTTTGAGTGCTCTCCCAGATGTGCTTCCGGTATCAGTTCCTCTACAACTACAAACATCATGGCACCGGCGGCAAAAGCGAGCATCCAGGGCATTAAGGGCTGAATAAATGAGAAAATGAGTACTACGGAAACTCCGAAAATCAGTTCTACAAGTCCTGAAAGACTGCCGTATATAAATGCCTTTCCTGCGGGAACGCCTTCACGGCGCAGGGGAAGTGAAATTGCGGCGCCTTCTGGGAAATTCTGTATGCCCATACCGAGAGCGAGAATCATTGCGGAAGTAAAGAAGGAAAGATCGCTGCCGTGCTGAGCGGCAAGGGCAAAGGCAAGACCAACTGCCATGCCTTCGGGGATATTGTGCAAAGTTACCGCTAAAACCAGCAAAGTTGTCCTTTTAAGAGAAGAGCTTATTCCCTCGACCTTGCCGTCACCTAAATGAAGGTGAGGAAGCAGCGCATTCATTGCCATAAGAAAGAATACTCCAAGGAAAAAACCTCCCACAGCGGGAATCCAGCCGATTTTACCCATTTTTTCCGCTTCTTCAATGGCGGGTATTAGCAGACTCCATACGGATGCCGCTGTCATGACTCCTGCGGCAAAGCCAAGGAAAATACGCTGAATTTTTTGATTTATCTCTTTTCTGAAAAAGAATACAACAGACGAGCCGAGAGCCGTCATTGCGAAAGTGAAGAAAGTGCCCATTGCGGCATATAATAAAGCCTGTTTCATATGATAAACTTCCTGTAAAATCAAAATTATAATTGTTAGCCTTAGTTAACAATTTGATTATACTATTAGATCATACCTTTTGTCAATTAAAATTATTAAGGTATTTAAGAAGCGGTATAAATGTGATAGAATACAGCTGTAAAACCAGAAAAATAAATTACAGGGGTATATCGATGAAAAACATAGTATTTATAGGGGACAGCATAACTGACGGTGGAACATATCCGTCTATCGTTGAAGCTTTTGCAATAGCTAAAGGTATTTTGGAGTACGATTTTATAAACTTGGGAGTATCAAGCGAAAATACCAGCGGACTTACTGAAAACGGACATCCTTTCCCGAGACCGAATATACTTAACCGAATCGATAGAATTACATCCCTTGTTGAGGGTGAGTGGGCGACGGTCATGTACGGAGAAAACGACGGAATTTATCAGCCTTTTTCACAGGAGCGTTTTGAGTTATATAAAAAGGGTATAACAACTGTTGTTGAAAAGCTGCATAAGGCCGGATACAAAGTTGCTCTTATGACTCCGACGCCCTTTGATCCAATATCCTTTACCGGAGCTCTTTCCCGTGAGGAAGAAGTACCTTACGGCAGTGTCTGCGAAGATTACGATAAAGTAATGGAAGCCTATGCTCACTGGATACTGTCCTGCGGATTAGGGGATAAGGTTATAGATGTACGCACACCGTTAAAAGCTTATCTTGATAATCGCCGTAAAGAGCAGCCTAATTTTAAAACAGGCGACGGAATACATCAGGGAGAAGAGGGCAATTATATAATCGCCTCTCAGGTACTGAAAGCTCTTTTCGGAATTGACATAGGAACATACAATGAAACGCCGTTTCCATATATATATAAGTATGTTAGAAAGAAGAGCAGATACACCCATAGATTTTACAAGGAATTTATCGGCCACGAAAATCCATATAAAGAGAAAAAACTCTCTCAGAGCAAGTTTATCTCTAAAAAGAGAAAGTACACAAAGAAGATAAGCAAAGCTTTGGAACAGGGTAAAAGATAAAATAAAATTATAAATTAACTTCGCACTGAATAGCGGAGCAAAAATAAAAGGAGTGATTTTATGCCGTTTATAAACGTAAAGACAAACGCAGACCTTACAGCTCAGGCAATGGAAAAAATCAAAAGCGATCTTGGAAATGCCATTACAATTTTTCCGGGAAAAAGCGAAAGCTGGCTTATGGTTGCCATTGAGGATAAAGTTCCCATGTGGTTTAAGGGTAACGGAGAAAGAACCGTTGTATATGCAGAAGTTAAAGTTTTCGGCAATGATATAAACCCCGCTGTGGCGGAAAATATGACAGCGGAAATGACGGAAATTCTTTCTGACGGAACAAGAGCGACCCCGGCGGATATTTATATAACCTATTCTGCCTGCAAGGACTGGGGCTGGAACGGCGGAAACTTCTGATTTTAGAAGCAGAAAAGCAGCGTGACGCTGCACCCAATTCGCACACTGACTTACAGTAATAAGAAAATATAACCGCCTGCGATAAAGTTATATGTAAACTAAAAATCAAGAGCAGAAACCAAAGAACCACGCAAAATTTTTCTCCCTGACAGTCGCCCACGTCGGCAAAGGAAAGGATATGGTAAGCAGTAAAACGTTTACAATTTGCAGGTGATAGCTTAAAACCCTCCAAACTGCCGACGTGAATTGGCGAACGCTTGCTGAACCTAACCGACGGCAAGGGAAAAGATATGGATAGCGGTATAGCGTTTACGCTTTGACGGTGATAGAATAAAATTTTCAAACTGCCGTTGGAGGGTGCTCAGCTCTGAACTTACTTTGCGTTGATTAGTGCTTTCTGTTTTGGCAAGCAAAATGCACTTTTGCATACTTTTGCTGCTATGGGCAAAAGTATGTGCCCTGCTGCGGCACGAGCAGCAAAACTTTATCATTTATCAAAGTACGGTTAAGAAGTTCAGGCTGAAATATAGCGGTTAAAAATACAAGTATCTTTGTAAACCCCCAAATAACTTTATCTACAAAAAACCTGCGGAGACTTTGCTCATCCGCAGGTTTTATAGTTTTTCTCTATTACATTAATATATAAAACAGTGCAAAAAGTAATCCGTAATCTGCTCCATCACGCCAGAGTATGTACATAAGTCCCAAAAGCAGCATGGTGTCGTTATCCATTTTGCCGGCTATGCTGCCAAGTGCCGAAAATATTCCGTTTTCTCCGAAAGAAAAGGGCGGCTGATTGTTTCGCTGAACATTATGAGGCATCTGCCGCTGCGGCAGGCTGCTTTCTCTGTGGGGAGGACTCTGAATGGTCTGTTTTTGCTGTCGATTTACGGCAGCCTGCGCCCAAGAGTTCTGATTTGCCCTTTGATTCCCCGATGAAGAGGATTTATTGTTCCTCTCACTTTCCGCATTTCTTCGGTTTGAGACCTTTTGCTGAGAGTTCTGATTTTTGGGAGTATCAGGATGATTTTTTCCACTGTCAGTGGGAACGCTGTGGAAAACTTCGGCTTCCTTTTCATTATTATAAGAAGCCTCATTCTCTGAGCGGCTTTGGCTGTTTTGTGGATGATATCCGCCGGAATATCCTTCCGGATAACCGCTGTGGAGATAGTCTACGGGTAAATTGGTATGTCCTGCCGTTTTCTGGGGAGCGAAGGCAGAGCGGGAATCCCTTCCTTCGCCGCTCTGCTGAAAGTTTTTCGCCGTGCCTCCTGAAAGTTCCTCGTTTGCGAGCCGTGCCGCTTCACGGGCTCGCCGCTGCATTTCGTTTACACGTCTTATTGCAGCTTCCTGCATACTGATAACGTCGCCGTATCTGTAATCGCTCACCGCACCTCACCTCAAAAAAGCCCGCTGTCTTTCAAAAGCGGTAAAATTTCAAAAAGCTGCATCATTTTCAATGCCTCATCTGCTCTGTGCCTGCGTTTTTCGCTTAGCAGGGGCCGCAGAGCCGCAATAAAACGTGTGCGCTCATCGTCACGGCTTTGACCCAGTTTACCCAAAACCGATGCAATAGTTGCCATGGTTTTAGGGTCAATATCAATGCCGCCTAAAGGGTTATCCTGTGACGGAGGTTGACGGCGTTCTTCTCGGTGGTTCTGCTTTTCCTTTTGCTCACCGCCGCCCTCATCGCCCTTTTGTCCGAATATTGAAGCCGCCATTGCCTGAAGGGAGGCAATATCATCGCTTGACAGTGATGACAATATCTCGTTTATGTTTCCTGCATCCATTCTTATTTCTCCTTGTTAAGCATTTTCATAATCCGCTGTGCCTGGGGCGAAGCTAAAATCTGCTCAACGGCTTTTTTATCGCTGAGCATTCTCTGGATTTCCGCTTTTTGTTCCGGTCTGAGGTTTTTCTCAACAAAGTCGTTTAAGTTTCCCTTTGCTGCGGCGTTTGCCAGAGCCGATGCATTGAGTCCAGTATCAAAGGAACTTATAACCTGTTTGAGCTTTTCCGGATTAAAATTTTGTTCTGCGATTGCAATCACCACCTGTGACATATATAATATACCTATGATGAAATGGGGGAAATAATGAATGAGATTGCTTGTAATTTCCGATTCTCACGGACGAGCAGGAAAAATCCGTGATATAATCATGACTCACGATGAGGCAGATGCGGTTATTTTTCTCGGAGACGGCGAACGGGATATTGACTGTGCAATGGAAAGCTTTCCGGAAAAGAAGTTTTTCTGTGTCTGCGGAAACTGTGATTTGTATTCGCAGAATCCCGAAACACTGCTGGAGATTTTCGCCGGGAAGAGAGTATACTGTACTCACGGATACCTTGAAAAAGTAAAATACGGCACGGATCTGCTTTTTAAAACGGGAGCGGCGAAAGGTGCGGATATAATATTATATGGGCACACCCACACAGCTGTGACAGATTATCGTGACGGAATTTATATAATGAATCCCGGAACGGCATCGGCGGGAGAATATGGCTTTGTAGATATAACTCCTGCGGGAATTGTGTGCAGTCTGGGAAAAATTTAAATAAAAAATAATTAATAATGATAACTTTTACTATTTATAAAATTTTAAAAATGTGGTAAACTATGATTAAGCTCTAAGAGCTTAGGGAGGCAAATGATGAATATTCTAGTTTTAGGCTGCGGAAAAGCAGGTGTACGTCTGGCAAAGCTGCTGGATTCAAAGGGTCACGATGTATCAGTTGTAGATCACTCACCGGCAAAACTTGATCTTTTAGGAGATGATTTTTCGGGTATGTCTGCCGCAGGAGAGGTTTTCGATCTTGAGACACTTCTGAGCATAGGCGCAGACAATGCCGATGCTGCGGTAGTTTTATCCCCTGAGGATAATTCAAACATAATGGCGGCACAGCTTTTAAAGAAAGAGTTCAACATAGGTAAAATATATACAAGGATTCTTGACCCTGCAAAGGAAGAGGTTTTCAGGGGAATGGGCTTTGAGACCATATGCTCAACAAGCTATGAGATAAGCCATATTTATGACGCAATAACCTCTGATGAAGAGGAGACTACTGCGGAGATTTTTGGCAAACACTATTCCTTTGAAATACTGGAAACCGACAGAGGCGATTACGGCAAATCTCCGTCGGAACTGGAGCTTATGAAAAATGAAATGGTTTTTGCCATAAAAAGAGACAGCGGAGAGATTATTCCCGCCAACACCCCCGAGCTTAAAATACAGCCCGGCGACAAAGTAATACTTGTAAAGTTCTGAATTCCGGGAGGTAAAATTAAATGAAAGTACTTGTAATCGGCGGCGGAAAGCTTGGATATTATCTTACAAAAATGCTTCTTGAAAACAATTATGAAATAAGACTTATAGATAACAGCAGAGAGGCGTGCGCCTATGCTGCCGACAATCTCGATGTTCCTGTAATCTGGGGCGACGGTACAAGCGTTGAAACTCTCAGACAGGGAATAGGCGACGGATGCGACGTTGTAATTTCCGTAACGGGTAAAGATCAGGATAATCTTATTGCCTGTGAAATTGCCAAGAAAAAATTCGGAGTAAAGAAAGCATTTGCCCGTTCAAACAATCCTAAAAACACCGAAGTGCTAAAAGCGCTGGGCGTTGATATTGCAGTAAGCTCAACACAGATTATCGCCGGACTTATTGAACACGAGGTCGGCGGAGCTGAGGTTAAGTTTATAACCAATGTAAATGAGGGCGACGCAGTTGTAAGTGAATTTGCCGTACCTGAAAACTGGAGACTTTCGGGAATATACCTGAGGGATCTGGATTTACCTGAAAACTGCGTTATAATTTCCATAATGCGTGGACGTGATATGCTTATTCCACGAGGAAACACCCCTGTTCTTTCCGGTGATGAGGTAATGGCGCTGACAGTAGGCAGTGCCGGAAGAAAGCTTAAAAAGCTTTTCGAGGGATAAAAGAAGGAAAAGAGCAGAATAATAAAGCCGGTTATTCTTTCGGATTAAATGAGCTGATTGTACCTTATGCGGCTGCAGGTTCTGCCGGCGGCAGTAATCCGAGAGATTCATATACATACACTTAAAAGCAAAGGAGTATAATATGCTGGAACTTAGAAACATTTCTTTCCGTGTAGGGGAAAAAGATTCCCAGACGGAAATAATTGACGATATAAGCCTTAAGCTTGAGGATAAAAAGACCCTTGTAATAACGGGTCCCAACGGCGGCGGCAAGTCAACTCTTGCAAGGCTTATTATGGGAATAGAGAAACCCACATCGGGACAGATTTTACTTGACGGAGAGGATATAACAAATCTTTCCGTAACAGAGAGGGCAAAAAGAGGAATAGGCTATGCTTTTCAGCAGCCTCCCAGATTCAAGGGACTGACAGTGCGCAGACTTCTGAGCCTTGCCCATGGCAGCGAGCTTCCTGAGGATGAGTGCTGTGCATACCTTACAAATGTGGGACTTTGCTCAAAGGATTACCTTAACCGAGAGGTGGATGCATCCCTTTCAGGAGGAGAGGTTAAGAGAATAGAGATAGCCACAATTATGGCGAGAGATTTAAAGCTTGCAATCTATGATGAGCCGGAGGCGGGCATAGACCTTTGGAGCTTTACAATGCTTGTAGACAGCTTCCGTGCAATGAAAAAAGTACGCAGCGAAAGCGTAGTGCTTATTTCACATCAGGAGAGAATAATGCAGCTTGCCGACGATATAGCGGTTGTGGCAGGAGGAAAAATCAAGACCATCGGTCCGAGAGAGGAGGTATTCCCCAACCTTATGGGACAGTTTGGCAGTGCCTGCGAGTTCAGGGGAACGGGGAACTAAAATATGAATAAGACAGATTACAATTTACTTGAATCCATAGCTGATATGCATGGTATCCCCACTGCGGGAGCTTATAATATAAGAAAAAACGGTCAGGGCGTAGAGCGTCACAGCACCGAGAATATAACAATTGAACCTAAAAAGGATAAGCCGGGAATAGATATAATCGTAAAGCCCGGTACTAAGGGAGAGAGAGTTCACATTCCCGTTATACTTACCGAAACAGGAATTGACGACCTTGTTTACAATGATTTCTATATCGGCGACTGGGCGGATGTAGATATAGTAGCCGGCTGCGGAATACACAACTGCGGCAGCGAAAAAAGCGAGCACGACGGAATACACACTTTCCACATCGGCAAACATGCGAGAGTCCGCTATGTTGAAAAGCATTACGGTGAGGGAGAGGGCACAGGCGAGAGAATCCTCAATCCCACAACTGTTGTGGAAATGGATGAAAATTCCTACTGTGAAATGGAAATGGTGCAGATAAAGGGCGTTGACTCTACTGAAAGAGATACAACCGCATCCCTTAAAGCAGGAGCAAAGCTTGTAATCAATGAAAAGCTTATGACTCACGGCAAGCAGTATGCACGTTCCGACGTTGTCATTAACCTCGACGGAGAGGACGCTTCAGCACAAATTATTTCACGTTCTGTTGCAAAGGACGAGTCCGAGCAGATTTTCTATCCGAGAGCTGTGGGAAATGCTCCCTGCCGAGCTCACGTTCAGTGCGATTCCATTATTATGGATAACGCAAAAATCCGCTCCATTCCCGAAATCTCCGCAAACCATGCTTTGGCTCAGATAGTCCATGAAGCCGCAATCGGAAGAATCAACAATGACCAGCTTGTAAAGCTTCAAACTTTCGGAATGACTCAGGAAGAGGCGGAAGAGGTAATCATTCAGGGCTTCTTAAAGTAAAGGTTTTAATTTTTGAAAGGCCCATTTGAATAACGGCTTTTCGGAAACTCAAAATAAATAAACAAACTTCCCGAAAAGGAGAAAAACCATGGAGATTTTCAACGTTGACTTTTCGTCCTTTGCATCCGGCAAAAAGAGCGGTCAAAAAGAGCATCAGGCTGTAATTGCTCCGCCTAAAGCAGGTCTTAAGCTGCTTATTACTATTGCCGTTACAGTGATAGGAGCACTTTTGGCATTCTACTTTATGCTTCCGCCTATTTCACTGAAAGCACCTGAGTTTTATACTTATCTTGTGCTTGTGCTGGTAATTTACGGCGCCGCTTCATTTGTCATTAACGGAGCGGGCACAACTCCGGCCTATGTACCATATGTTGTAAAAAAGCGTATTAAAATCCCCGCAATAATTGCAGGTGTTATAATTGTGATTGCCATTATCGGCGCAGTGGCTTCCTCAGTTGTTTTCAGAGCTTCCGCTTATAAGGATCTTCTCAAGGTAAACGAGGGAACCTTTGCCGAGGATATTGAAGAGGTTGATTTCAATACAGTTCCTCTTCTCGACGGCTCTGCCGCCGCAACTCTCGGTGAAAGACAGATAGGCTACCTTGACGATATGGTATCACAGTTCCTTATTCAGGATGATTATTACAATCAGATTAACTATAAGGGACATCCCGTAAGAGCCACAACTCTTATGTATGCAGATATAATCAAGTGGCTTACAAACCGCAGTGAGGGATTACCGGCATATGTGGTTGTAGACATGGTTACACAAAAGGTTGATATTGTACGCATGCCTGAGGGACAGGGAATTAAATACTCTCCCGCAGAGCATTTCGGCAGACTTCTTCAGAGACATCTTAGATTCCAGTATCCCACATTTATTTTCGACAAACCTTCCTTTGAAATCGACGAAGAGGGACATCCCTACTGGATATGCCCCAGACTCGATAAGACAATCGGTCTTTTCGGCGGTAAGGATGTTGTAGGCGTTGTAATAATGGATGCCGTAACAGGTGAAAGCGAATACCATGAGGTAGAAGAGCTTAAGAAAAACGAAAACTATCAGTGGATAGACAGAGTTTATTCTTCCGATTTGCTTATTGAGCAGTACGATTATCATGGTACTCTCCAGAACGGATTTATTAACTCCGTAATCGGACAGAAAGGCGTTAAAGTTACAACTGAAGAGTATAACTATCTTGCAATCAACGATGACGTTTATCTTTATACAGGCGTAACTTCAATAACCAGTGACCAGTCCATTGTCGGCTTTGTGCTTATAAACCAGCGCACAAAGGAGGCAACCCTCTATCAGCAGGCAGGCGCAAAGGAGAATTCCGCAAGGGATTCCGCAAGGGGCGCCGTACAGCAGTACGGATATACCGCAACTTTCCCGCTGCTTCTGAATATCAGCGGTCAGCCCACTTACTTCATGTCCCTTAAGGATAATTCAAATATCGTTAAGATGTACGCAATGGTAAACGTTGAGCAGTGGTCGGTAGGTACGGCAATCGGCAAGACTGTTGAAGAGTGCCTCGATAACTATGTAGACCTTATGGATCAGCAGGGAATTTCCATTGACGATGACATAAAGGTCGATACAGATACCGGCACGGACGGAGAAACCCAGAAGCTGGCGGACATTACCGTTGAAGGAACCGTGACGGATATAAGGTCAGCGGTAAAGGACGGCAACAGCTGGTATTATATTAAGCTTGATTCTTCACCGTCATATTACAGCACAACTGCAAGCAGCAATGAAAGCGTTGTAATTCTCAATACAGGCGAAAAGATTCGCATAACCGTAGAAAAGAATGAGGGAGCAATAATTCCCGCAAAGAAGATTGAGAAGATACAATAAACTTTGCGAATAACTTACAAAGGCAATATACAATACAAAAAAGCAGGCATCGTAAGATGTCTGCTTTTTAACTTTTAAGGCAGGATTTAAATACCGTACTTAAAAAACAATAATTCTGCTATTTATCAGTGACAGTTTTAATAAAGACCGTCACTTTTTTATTTTTAATTTTACACTGCTTAATTACAAAGGCTGTGCCCCTTGATGTTCCGTCCCAAAAGGCAAACACTTCGTCGGCGTAATCAATAATCTGTATGTTTCGGTACAGAGGAGCTTTGCGGCCGTATTTATCATATTCAGGTAAAAATTCTGTCAGCTTTATGTTGTTGGCGGCGGCGTACTCTTTGGCGCAGGTGTCAATACCTCTTGCCCCGCCGGAAACTATTTCCGTTACCCCTTGGGGCAGATATTTACTGAGATTAACTATATTTAAATTTCGTGAACCTATAATTGCAAGTTTCATATGCACTCTCCTTTTAAAAAAATATGCGTCATTATTTCATCATAATAACACCATTTTTACCATGACGCAATATTTTCACTATAATTGAGTCATAATAGCGTTATATGAGCTAAGGAGAGTTTAATCATGGAAGATAAGCTTTTACGGTATACATTGAGAGTGGACCGCTTGCTTTTCAAAAAATTCCGTTATATTGCTGAATCTGAGGGACGCAGTGCAAATAAGGAAATTGAGCAATATCTTAAAAAGCGTGTTGCGGAGTATGAAAAAGAGTTCGGTACTATTGAAACTGATAAAGAGTGAGTAAAATGCTGA
>UQGM01000002.1 GCA_900540535.1 uncultured Oscillospiraceae bacterium
GATCGAACCGCTGACCTCTACACTGCCAGTGTAGCGCTCTCCCAGCTGAGCTAATGCCCCGTGCAACGCTTGTAATAATATCACAGTTCTTAATAAAAATCAATAGTAAATTTTAAAACTTCTAAAATGCTGCTGATTTTCTTTAAAACATATAAAAATATTATTATGTATTGATATAAAGAATAATACAGTTGATTTTAATTCAATGATAATTGTATTATACGTAAATATTGCGCAATGTAAATTTTATTATGCAAGAAGTTATGTTCTAAAATTCATATAATTTCTACTTGTCTATTGTTATTTTCGATGTTTGATGATAAAATATGAAAAATAATATATGGTACTGGAGGAGAAGGACTGTGAAAAATTTCAGTTTGATTGATCTTGACCAGCTTTCTGAAGCGGAGCTTAAGAGTATCATTGATATGGCGGGGAAAATAAAGGCTAATCCTGCCGATTACATGGAGTGTTGTCACGGAAAAATAATGGCAACGCTTTTTTATGAGCCTTCAACACGTACTCAAATGTCTTTTCAGGCAGCAATGATGCGTCTTGGTGGTAAAGTCATAGGTTTTTCTGATCCAGGAAGCTCTTCTGTTTCAAAGGGAGAAACTTTAAAGGATACTGTGCGTATAGTAAGCGCATATGCAGACATTGTAGTCATAAGGCATCCTAAAGAGGGAGCCGCCTATGCAGCATCCCTTTACTCAAGAAAGCCCGTGATTAATGCAGGTGACGGAGGACATCTTCATCCGACTCAAACGTTAGCTGATTTAGTTACTCTTTCGCATGAAAAAGGAACATTGTCAGGACTTACAATAGGAATTTGCGGCGACATTAAAAATGGACGCACAGTTCATTCACTTGTAAAATGTCTCTCAAAATACAATGATAATAAGTTCGTGCTTATTTCAACACCCGAGCTTCAGTCACCACAGTATATTAAAGATATACTCAATGCCAGCGGATGCAAATATTCTTTCTGCAACACTCTTGAAGAAGCTATGCCATACCTTGATGTTTTATATATGACAAGAATACAGCAGGAGCGTTTTTCAAGCAAAGAAGAATATGAACGTCAGAAAGGCGTATATGTTCTTGATAGATCAAAACTCAGTTTGGCAAAAAAAGATTTGAAAATACTGCATCCGTTGCCAAGAGTGGATGAAATCACAAACGATGTTGATGATGATCCGAGGGCAAAATATTTCCAGCAGGCAGAATACGGAATGTATGCAAGAATGGCTCTGATTATGAATATGATTGAAAAGGGTAAGGATATCGTTCCTCCTAAGTCTGAGTCAACACATAGCGTATGCTGCACTAATCCATCGTGCATAACAGCACATGAGGGATATTTGCCGCATCTTTTCAAAGAAAACGGTGATATGCTTGTATGTAAATACTGCGATGACAGAATTCTCTTCTGAAAAAAAGCTTAATATCTGCATTCTCAAAGGTTCACCTAACAAGAATGGTTTTACAGAGCATATACTAAATGCCTTTCTTGAAAATTTTCCAGATGCCTCAACTGAAATTTTCGACGCTTATACCGTTAATGCTAAGCCTTGCATTGACTGTAAGTTTTGCAGTAAAACTTTTGGATGCGCCTCAAAAGATCTTGATGATTTTTTTAAATCTTACGAAAGCTGTGACATTTTCGTCGCAGCTTTCCCGATTTATTTTCTTTCCCTTCCGGCTCCGATGAAAAGTATTTTGGATAGATTTCAGAAATATTTTTCTGCGAGATTTTCTCTTGAAATAAAAAAACCGGTAGAAAAAGAAAGGATAGGTGTTCTGATTTCAAGCTGCGGAAGTAAAGATGAAACCGGGTTTTCTGTGACTTTAAAACAATGGAAAATGGCATTTTCTGTTTCAGGAATAAAAAATATTGAGACCATTTTCGTTTCCGAAACAGATTCCGGTAACCTTTCAGAGGAAAGATTTTTACCACAAGTAGAAAAATCGGTATGTGAAATAAATAAATTTTTAAAGGAGAGAAATAACTATGTCAGCGGTACATGTAACACTTAATAATTTCAGAGAAGAAGTTCTGCAAAGTGAACTTCCGGTGCTTGTTGATTTCTGGGCAGAGTGGTGTGCTCCATGTATGATGCTTGCACCAATAATTGAGGAGATATCAGATGAACTTGACGGTAGGGTAAACGTGTGCAAAATAGATGTTGATCAGGCACAGGATCTGGCAGCAACTTACGGCGTAATGAGTATTCCTACTCTTATGATTTTTTCAAAAGGAAAAGAAATTGAGCGTACAGCAGGGTATATGCCTAAAGAAGACGTCCTTGCTTTTATAGAGAATAATATCTAATTTCACAATAGTTTTGAAGCGGCAGTTAACTGTCGCTTCTTTCATTTAAAATATTATCAATTATAAAAACTTTTGGATATTTTAAGCTTTTGTGAACATTTAAGTTTTTACCCGCCTCACAGTTGCCCTTAAAATTTAGTTATGATATAATTAAACGAATATGTAAAGTTTTACAGAGGAGTTAACGCTATTGAGAGTTTTAGGAATTGACCCTGGATATGCAATTGTAGGTTATGGGGTTGTAGACTATATAGGCAATAAATTCAATGTAATAGAGTATGGTGCTGTAACAACTCAGGCCGGAGTTCCTTTTGACAGAAGACTTGAAACTATATACGACGATATAACTGCAATTATGCTTAGAACTTCTCCTCAGGCACTTTCAATGGAAAAACTCTTTTATAATAACAATGCCAAAACCGTCATTGATGTTAGTCAGGCAAGGGGAGTTTTAATGCTTGCTGCAAGAAAAAACGGACTCGAAGTTTTCGAGTACACACCTCTTCAGGTAAAGCAAAGCGTTGTAGGATACGGTCGAGCCGAAAAAAAACAGGTTCAGGAAATGACGAGAAGAATACTTGGACTCGAATCTATTCCAAAACCAGACGATACCGCCGACGCACTTGCTATGGCAATATGTCATGCTCATTGCAGCGGTTCTCTTATGGGTAAACTCAGAACTCGGGGGTATAGATGATGTTTTATTCTCTTACAGGAAATATAATATATTCGGATTTGAATTCAGTAGCTGTTGAGTGCTCCGGCGTAGGCTTTAAGTGTTTTACAACAATGAATACATTAAGAAAGATTGGCGGCAACGGCGATAAAGTTACTCTTTATACACATCTTAACGTCCGTGAGGACGCTCTCGACCTTTTCGGATTTGCTGATACATATGAGCTCGATTTTTTTAAGCTCTTAATTTCAGTATCCGGTGTCGGCCCAAAAGCTGCTCTTGCCATTCTTTCGGAACTTAACCCGGACAAGCTTGCATTGTGTATAGCATCTGGTGACAGTAAAGCTATTACAAAAGCACAGGGAGTAGGTCCAAAGCTTGCTCAGAGGGTTGTTTTGGAACTTAAAGATAAAGTCAAAGGTATTGCTCATGAAGATAACGGCGGCTATGACCTTACGGCTGCGGAAGCTGCAACAAGCTCTGCGGCAGGTTCTGAGGCTGTAAGTGCACTTATGGTACTTGGATATACCCAGAGTGAGGCGGCAACGGCAGTAGGCAAACTTGACCAGTCGCTGTCGGTAGAAGAAATGATAAAGCAGGCGCTCAAATCGCTTGCCGGAAGGTGATTTAAATGGAAATGGATTTTGAAAACAGAATAGTCGCTCCTGAATTTCTTTCTGCCGATTCAGATATAGAAGTTTCACTGCGTCCGAAAACTCTTGATGAGTATATCGGTCAGGAAAAAGCGAAAGAGAATTTGAGAGTTTATATTGAAGCGGCAAGAAAAAGAGGAGATACCCTTGACCATGTGCTTCTCTATGGCCCTCCTGGTCTCGGAAAAACAACTCTTGCAGGTATTATCGCAAACGAAATGGGAGTTAATATAAGAATAACTTCAGGTCCCGCCATTGAAAAACCGGGAGATCTTGCGGCGCTGCTTTCAAACCTTGATGAAGGCGATGTGCTTTTCATTGATGAAATTCACCGCCTTTCAAAAAGCGTTGAAGAGGTGCTTTATCCCGCAATGGAAGATAATAGCCTTGATATAATTATCGGAAAAGGACCTTCTGCAAGGTCAATCAGAATTGATTTACCCCACTTTACACTTGTAGGAGCAACAACAAGAGCAGGACAGCTTACTGCTCCTTTGCGTGACAGATTCGGAGTTATTCTCCGTTTAGAGCTTTATACTCCTGAACAGCTTGGAAGTATTGTTCATAGAAGTGCGGGAATACTTGGAATTGAAATCGACGAAGAGGGAGCAGTTCAGATTGCATCTCGTTCAAGAGGAACACCGAGAATTGCAAACCGTCTTTTAAAGAGAGCAAGAGATTTCGCTCAGGTTGTAGGCAACGGTATTATTACCAACGAAAGCGCCTGCATTGCTCTTAACAGAATGGAAATTGACGAACTGGGTCTCGATTCAATTGACCGCCGTCTTTTGACTACTATGATAAAAAATTATAACGGAGGACCGGTTGGACTCGAAACCATTGCCGCTGCAATCGGTGAGGAAGCAATCACAATTGAGGATGTATATGAACCTTATCTTATGCAGATCGGATTTTTGAGCAGAACTCCACGAGGCAGAATGGTAACTCCTGCGGGATATGCTCATTTAGGCATGGAAACGGACGGTCAACAGCGACTTATTTGAATTTTTACCGAAGGGAATTTGAAAAATGCGAGCTTCACTTGACTGGAAAGATTATGAGCTTATAGATTGTTCCTGCGGAGAGCGTCTTGAAAGATGGGGACAGCATATTCTTATTCGTCCCGACCCGCAGGTTATATGGAAAACTCCTAAAAGAAATCCCATGTGGAAAAATGCCGATGCACGATATATCCGCTCAAATACAGGCGGAGGAAGATGGGAAGTTTATAAAAAACTCCCTGACCGCTGGGAGATAAGCTATAAAGATTTATCATTTAATATAAAGACTATGGGCTTTAAGCACACGGGACTTTTCCCTGAACAGGCTGTTAACTGGGATCTCCTAAGAGAGATTATCAGAAACGCCGGCAGACCTGTAAAGGTTCTTAATCTCTTTGCATATACAGGCGGAGCTACAATGGCAGCTCTTGCAGAAAATGCTCATACAGTGCATGTTGATGCATCAAAGGGAATGGTATCATGGGCAAAGGAGAATGCAGTTTCTTCATCTTTTGCTGACAGAAGTGTAAGATGGCTTGTTGACGACTGCATTAAATTTGTACAGAGAGAAATTAGAAGAGGAAATAAATACGATATTATAATCATGGATCCCCCTTCATATGGAAGAGGACCCGGCGGAGAGGTCTGGAAGCTGGAGGATTCCGTTTATGAGTTCGTAGAACTGTGCTCTCAGGTGGTTTCAGATGATGCACTTGCGCTGTTCCTTAATTCATATACAACGGGTCTTTCCTCGGCGGTTATGGAGTATATTTTGTCTGCTGTAATGTGTCCAAAATTCGGAGGCACAGTAAGCGGCGATGAAATCGGACTCAAAGCCACCTCTTCCGGACTTATTCTTCCCTGTGGTGCAACCGCAATTTGGAGAAAGTGAGAGGTGGCATCAGATGAAAAAGCTTATTATTGAATTTCAAAATGTAAGTTTCAGATATGACAGCGAAGAAGAGGGAGTACAGCTTCCTCTGGTTGCAGAAAATCTTAATCTGCAAATTCATGAAGGCGAGTTTGTGGCAATTCTCGGACACAACGGTTCCGGTAAATCCACTTTGGCAAAACTTACAAACGCCATTTTGCTTCCAACTTCCGGCAAAGTTTTAGTTGACGGAATGGATACAAGCGACGAAGATCTCAAAATTAAAATACGGCAGACAGTAGGAATGGTTTTTCAGAATCCCGACAATCAGATTGTTGCAACAATTGTAGAAGAGGATGTGGCTTTTGGTCCCGAAAACCTCGGTGTGGAACCTAAGGAGATACGTAGAAGAGTTGATGAATCACTCAAAGCCGTTGGAATGTATGAATTCAGAAAAAGAGAACCCCACAGGCTTTCCGGCGGTCAGAAGCAGCGTGTTGCAATAGCCGGTATTATTGCGATGCTTCCCAGATGCATAGTTCTTGATGAACCCACTGCCATGCTTGACCCAAGGGGCAGGCAGGAAGTTATGTCAACAATGCTTAAATTAAACCGTGAAATGGGCATGACAGTCGTTTTCATAACTCACTTTATGGATGAAGCCGTACAAGCGGACAGAGTAGTTGTTATGGACGACGCAAAAATTATAATGGACGGAAAACCCAAAGAGGTTTTCAAACAGGTAGAAAGGCTCGAAGAAATCGGGCTTGATGTTCCGCAGCCGACAAAGCTTGCTCAGCTTTTAAGGCAGGAAGGCTATGATTTACCTGATGATATTCTTGATGTTGATGAGTGTATAGAAAAGCTTTCAGCTTTTTTGGAGGAATAAACATTGTCTGTAATCAGAACTGAAAATCTTACGCATATTTATAATAAAGGCACGCCTTTTCAGATGGCGGCAATTGATAATGTAAATATTGAAATAGAAAAAGGCGAGCTTGTAGGTATAATTGGCCATACAGGTTCAGGTAAGTCTACCCTTATTCAGCATCTTAACGGTCTTTTAAAACCTGAAAGCGGAAAGATATATCTGGATGGGGAAGACATTTGGGCTGACAAATCCAAAATCAGAAATGTAAGGTTTAAAGTTGGTCTTTGCTTTCAGTATCCTGAATATCAGCTTTTTGAAGAAACCGTATATAAAGATATAGCCTTTGGTCCGACTAATATGGGACTTAGTGAAACCGAAATTAATAAAAGAGTCAGAGAAGCAGCAAATTTTGTAGGACTTAAAGATGAACATCTTGAAAAATCGCCTTTTGATCTTTCCGGAGGTGAAAAAAGAAGAGCCGCAATTGCCGGAGTAATGGCGATGCAGCCGGAAGTTCTTATCATGGACGAGCCTACCGCAGGTCTTGATCCCAAAGGAAGAGACCGTATTCTCTCAATGCTCAAAGAATACCGTGAGGAAACTGGTAGCACTGTTCTTCTTGTTTCACACAGTATGGAGGACGTTGCAAAGCTTGCCACAAAAGTTCTTGTAATGAATAATTCACATGCTGTTATGTACGGCAGTGTAGGCGAAGTTTATTCAAGAGGCACGGAACTTTCAGAAATGGGACTTAATGTTCCGCAGATAACAAGAGTGTTTATGGGACTTAAAGCCAGAGGTTTCAATGTAAATGACGGTGTTTATACAATCGAACAGGGTCTCAACGAAATTATAAGACTTAAAAAGGAGCGTAGCGAAAATGATTAAAGATATCACAATCGGTCAGTATTTTCCTGCGGATTCCTTTTTGCATCGCCTTGATCCAAGAACAAAGCTGGTCATGACATTTGTTTTTATTGTAACAGTATTTCTTGCAAAAAATTTCTTTAATCTCGGCTTGGTATGTCTTGTAGTTATAGCTGCTGTGGCTGTTTCAAAAGTACCAACCAAAATAATTTTTAAAAGTCTTAAGGCTATTACGCTTCTTGTACTTTTCACATCGGCAATCAACATATTTTTTGTTGAAACAGGCGATACACTTGTAAAATACAGCTTTATCCATATAACAACAGGCGGCGTTTTTACTGCCATTTTTGTTGCTATAAGAATTATATGTTTAATTATAAGCAGTTCACTTTTAACTTACACAACTACTCCAACAATGCTCACCGATGCTATTGAATGGAGCATGAAACCCCTTAAACTTTTAAAAATAAATTCACATTATATTGCAATGATAATGACCATTGCTTTAAGATTTATTCCCACACTTATTGATGAAATCGACAGAATAATGAATGCCCAGAAGGCGAGAGGCGCCGATATGGATACAGGCAATTTTGTTCAGCGAATAAAAGCAATGATACCAATCTTTGTACCTTTGCTAGTTTCATCTTTCCGCAGAGCCTATGAGCTTGCTTTTGCCATGGAATGCAGATGTTACAGCGGCGGAAAGGGCAGAACCCGAATGAAGCAGATGAAATTCAAAGGCAGGGATTTTGCGGCAGGTTTTGCAGTTGTTGGAATTCTTGCCGGAGTGATTGTTTTAAATATTTTCATAACGCCGGTGATGTAAAATGAGAAATCTACTCCTTACACTGTCTTTTGATGGAACCAATTATTGTGGATGGCAGATACAGCCAAACGGCGAAACGGTACAGCAGCGTATACAGGATGCATGCTCAATTATTAACGGAGAAGCAACCACCGTAACTGGATGCAGCAGAACCGATTCAGGAGTTCACGCCAATAATTTCTGCTGTACCTTTAAAACTCAAAAGGATATATCATGTGAAAAATTCATATATGCACTTAATGGTAATTTGCCCGACGATATTGCTGTTAAATCGTGCAGAGAGGTTCCTGAAAGCTTTCATCCGAGATATGACTGCACCAAAAAGGAATATATTTACAGAATATATAATTCACGCCTAAAAGATCCTTTTGAGTATAAATACTCTCTTCAGTACAAAAGACCGATAGATGAGAATTTGCTGGATGAAGCGGCAAAAAAATTTATAGGTACTTACGATTTCAAAGGTTTTTGTTCAGCCGGCAGCAGTGTTGATTCAACTGTAAGAACTATATATAATGCAGATGTTAAAAGATATGGAGATATGATTGTGTTTTCTGTGTGCGGAAACGGATTTCTCTATAATATGGTTCGCATTATGACTGGAACACTTTTGGCTGTTGCAGAAAATAAAATCAGCAAAGATGATATAGTAAATATAATATTATCCGGCGACAGAAATAATGCGGGGATAACTGCTCCCGCAAAAGGGCTGTTTTTAAACAAAGTCTATTACGGAGGTGAATGCTTTGGCTAAAAAGAAAAGCGAAAAAGACAAAAAGGGAAAGCACGGTATTTTAAAACCGTTTCTTATTGTTTTAGTTATACTGATGCTACTTCTTTTAGCAGCAAACGCTTTTGCCGGCACCACTGTTTCTGGTATCGGAAATGCCATAACCGGATACATCGAAAAGCTTGGCAGCGGTAACGGGTATCCTTATGATATCTCGTCCGAGCTTACAAAAAACGTATATTCATCTGACTCTAACATAATTTTACTTACCGACGTCTATGCCAGAGTTTTATCTCCCGGAGCTAAAACAAAACTCAATGTACAGCATAACTACTCTGCTCCTGTTGTTGATGCAAACGGCTCAAGATTTATCATATATGACCGTGACAGCAAGCATTACCGTGTGGTAAACGGAAAAAATATTTCCAGTGAAATGGAAGCAGAAGGAAATATACTAACCTGTGATATGGCAGGTAACGGAAGTTTCGCATTGGCATCAAGGTCAACTCAAACAGCAAGCACATTTACTGTATTTGATAAAAAATTTAACGAAGTGTTTAAATGGAATTCATCTTCTAACCATATTATCGACCTTGCCCTTACAGATAACGGAAAGTATGTGGCAGTTGCAGCTTTGGGAGCAGAAAAAGGTGAAGTGTATTCCAAGGTACTGATATTTAATGTAAAATCTTCAGAGGCACTGGGTGAATTTAAATTCAGCGGTACTGCCGTTGCCGATATACATTTTACATCAAGGGGATATTTGTATATCACAGGCGATAATATGTTTACAATAATAGATAAAAACAAGAGTAAAATTAAAAGCCAGGAAAATTTTGAATCTGGGTCATTAAAATTTGTCTCAGTAGGTGATAATGGAGAAACTGCCGTTTCTTTTTCAAAGTTTGGAAGCAGCACCACCGGTATAGTAAAATATTATTCTTATAATGGTGAAGCGGCATTTGAGCTGAATACTCAGTCGTCTATTTATGGCATAGCGGCAGGAAAAAATAAATTTGCTGTTTACTATGGCGATGAAATAATCGTTTACAATAGTAAAGGTGAAGAAAAGGATAAAATCAAATGTACTGCAGATTATGATAAAATTTTCTATGCAGGTTCTGAGCTTTATCTGTGCCGCACAGGCAGAATAGATACTTTTTCTTCTCTTAAAGATTCTTCTGACAGTTGAGTATTATGTATTTGTGTGATACAATACTTTTTAGTTCAATAAATTCAGCGAGGTGCATTGATGTTTAATACAGGTTCTTATGGCTTAATTTTAGATATATTTTTTCTTGCCTTTGCAGTTTTAACTATTTTTATCGCAAGAAAAAAAGGCTTTGTTTTAACCCTTTTAGATTTTGCAGCGTTTTTCTTAGCTGTATTTCTGGCGATTCCCGTAAGCGGCTGGCTTGCGGAAGGTGTATATAACACTTTCATTTCACAGAGTGTTGTAACCGCTCTCGAATCTCAGCTTCCTTCTGCTGCTTCCAGTGCGGAAATCGCAGCACAGGTTAATGCAGTTCTCAGCGATTTCCCTGATTTTGTAACTGCTTACGCTTCTTCAATAGGAATTGATATTTCAGAAATTTCAAGGCGGGTTTCTGCTGCCGGTGCTTCAGCCGGATCACTTGCTCAGACTGTTGAAGCTAATATTGTAGCTCCTATCGTCACAGCAGTATGTAAAGCTATAATATTTGTCATTCTTCTTATAATTTTTGTTATCCTTTTGAAGATCGCTGCACGTCTAATTAATCAGTTCTTCAAGCTTCCGGTTCTCAAAACTCTTAATGGTACTTTAGGTGCCGTACTTGGAGTTTTAAAAGCCGCAGTAGGTATTGTAATTATTTGTTCGGTTATCGGTCTTATAGGTGAACTTACTGCTGAAAGTACGCCTGTAATTCAAAATTCTGTAAACGATTCTGTAGTTGCAGAATTTGTAAATGACCATAACCCAATAATGGAATATTTATCCAAATAAATGAGGTGTTGTAATTGAAAGATTTATTTAAGGGTTGCTGGACTATTCCTAATTTACTTTCTTTAATCAGAATTATACTTATTCCGGTTTTTGCAGTACTTTTTTATAACGGAGAGTACCTTTGGGCAGTATTCGTTTTGTTTTTATCGGGTATTTCCGATACTCTCGATGGCAGAATAGCAAGAAGATTCAATCAGATTAGTGCACTGGGAAAAATTCTTGACCCGGTTGCTGACAAACTTACACAGATTACTATTGCCGTAATGCTGTTTTTAGAGTTCCGCAAGCCTGAAAGCGGAAAGGCAATGAACATATTTGCATGGGTTTTCCTTTTCTTCCTTGCAAAAGAGCTTATTATGATTCTTGGCGGTTTGTTCATGCTCTGTAAGGGATTAAGACCCGGAGCTGCTGAGATTTACGGAAAAATTGCAACCCTTGTTTTCTATTCGGTCATGACACTTATAATTGCATTTGGTCCGTCTTTTGGAGCATTTACAAATCTTGGCTTAGCGCCTATGCCCGAGTGGCTTATCATGATACTTGTAGTTATTTCAGCTATTGCAACTCTTGTAGCATTTTGCAGTTATATACCGGGATTTTTTGCAGAAATTAAAAAAGCAAAAAAGAATGAGGAAAACAAATAACTTAACTGTGCGGGTTCGGGCAAAACCGTCCCGCCATAGTTTTAATCTCTTGTTTAAAGGAGAAATCATCAGTTTATGAAAAATATTATGTGTTCTAAATGTAAAAAACGGCCTGCCGTTATATTCATTTCCAAAATGGATGGCGATAAAAGCACTCCCGAAGGACTTTGCCTTAAATGCGCAATGGAAATGAATATAGGCCCTATTAAACAAATGATGGACAGCATGGGAATTACTGAGGATGATATTGACGCTGTCAGCGAACAGATTAATACAATGATGGAAGAAAATGACGGCTTTGAGCCTGGCGGAGCTTCCACATTCCCATTAATGCAGGGACTGTTCAACAGTAATGATATAGATACATCCATGCTTGAAAATGATAAAGAAGCTTCACAGGAAACTGAAGAAGCTGAAAGCGGAACCGAAAAAAACGGCAAAAGCCGTAAAAAAGATAAAAAGAAGCCTAAACGCAAATATCTGGAAGCATACTGCACCGATTTGACTAAAAAGGCTCGTGAGGGAAAGATTGACGCTATAATTGGCCGTGAAAATGAAATATACCGTGTTATTCAGATACTCAGCCGAAGAACCAAAAATAATCCCTGCCTTATCGGTGAGCCCGGTGTCGGTAAAACAGCCATTGCAGAGGGTCTTGCGCTTAAAGTAGCAGCCGGTGCTGTTCCTGCAAAGCTTGCTAATAAAGAAATTCATCTTCTTGACCTTACTGCTCTTGTGGCCGGCACCCAGTTCAGAGGACAGTTTGAAAGCCGCATTAAGGGACTTGTAGACGAAGTCAAGCAGAACGGAAATATAATTCTGTTTATCGACGAAGTTCACAATCTTGTGGGAACAGGTGATGCTGAGGGCTCGATGAATGCTGCAAATATCCTTAAGCCTGCACTTTCAAGAGGTGAAATTCAGGTTATAGGTGCTACCACATTCAATGAATACAGAAAGCATATTGAAAAGGATGCCGCTTTGGAGCGTCGCTTCCAGCCTGTTAAGGTTGAAGAGCCTTCAATTGAGGATACCTATAAAATGCTCTTGGGCATAAAAAAATACTATGAGGACTATCATAAAGTACGTATAACTGATTCTCTGGTTCACAAAGCAGTTGTGCTGTCCGAAAGATTTATAACAGATCGTTTCCTTCCCGATAAGGCAATCGATCTTCTCGATGAAGCCTGCACCTGTGCAAATCTGAGAAATAAGTATATTAGTGATTACGAAATTAATACAAACAAAATCAAAGAGATGAAAGAAGAGCTTGAGGATCTCGAAAGCGAAACTGAAAACGTCGATTATGAAGGCATTGCCAAGCTCAGAACAGAGCTTATAGCTTGTGAATCCGCTATGCCTGAGCTCGAAAAGGCTGCTTCCGACAATAATGTAACCGAAGACGATATCGCAAAAGTAATAAACCTTTGGACCGGAATACCGACTCACAAGATTATTGAAAGCGATTTAAAACGCCTTGCAGGTCTTGAAGACACTCTTAAATCTTATATTATAGGTCAGGACGAGGCTATCGCTCTTGTTTCAGCTGCTATACGCCGCAACCGAGTACAGATAAGCCCCAGAAGGCGTCCTGCATCGTTCATATTTGTAGGACCCACTGGAGTAGGTAAAACTGAGCTTGTAAAGCGCTTGGCAGGCGAGCTTTTTGAAACACCTGAAACTCTTATCAGACTTGATATGTCCGAGTTTATGGAAAAGCACAGCGTTTCAAGAATTATTGGTTCACCTCCCGGATATGTGGGCTATGATGAAGCAGGACAGCTTACTGAAAAAGTCCGCCGCAAACCTTATTCTGTACTTCTTTTTGATGAAATAGAAAAGGCTCATCCCGATGTAATGAATATTCTTCTTCAGATCCTTGATGAAGGACGCATTACCGACGCTCAGGGCAGAACAGTCAATTTTGAAAACACCGTTATAATAATGACTTCTAACGCCGGCAGTGAGAACAAAGAGGGAGCATTGGGATTCGGCAAAACAGCTGCTAACGCTTTAAAGGAAAAGGCAATGAAAGCACTTTCTGAATTCCTCCGTCCTGAGTTTATAGGACGTGTTGATGAAGTCGTAGTATTTAATCCTTTAACTCTCAGTGATTATGAAAAAATAGCTACACTTCTTCTCTCAGAGCTTTCAGATCCTCTCAAGGATAAGGGAATTGCTTTCGCATGGGAAAACGGAGTTGAAGCTATTCTTGCAAAGCAGGCAGACGGTGCTGCACGTGGAGCACGAGAACTGCGAAATATTATCCGTCGAAAGATCGAGGACAGAATCGCTTCAATTATTGTTGAACACTACGATTCACCTTTAAAAGCTATCACTGTTTCGGCTGATGAAAACCTTACTATTACAGCAGTATAAAATTTTAATATCGCATAACTGTTAATTACTGTTTGTATTTTTTACGGCATTTGATGGCAAAAATCAGTATTTCTGTATATGTCTTCAGATGCCGTTTTTATATATTCAGTGTATTTCTGATTGTTTATAAAAATATCAAAACGGAATGGATGATAAGTAATGACTGATTTCCCGTGGCGCACAGATGAATATGGCAGGAACTTTTATATTACAAAAAATGGAAAAACAGATTTAATATCTTATAGAACAGGAGCTTTTTCAGAGCTGGGAATAGACTTTTCAGTAACCGAAGAAATACTGAATAATGTTCTGAAAATTTCAATAGAAATTTCTGCAAATAAAAGTGTTTCAGCAGATTGCTTTGGTTTCAGATTGGGCATAGATACATACATGGATAAATACCCTCAGTGGAACAGCAAATTTTTTTCCACAGCCCTTCGTTGTGAGAAAAATTCTGGTCATGCTTTATGACTCCAGAGGGAAAAATGCTTTCAGTATGTTCTCCATCAAAAATTATTTCATGGAAAAACGAATATAATAGGGCGGGAAGTGATGTAGGTCACAGAATTTATACTAGCTCAGTTGAGTTTATAAATACAAATAAACAGCCTGAAAGACATCCAGAGAACAGTATTTGTGAAATTTCTCAAGAACCACTGAAATATGAATTGTATTACAGTTATATTAGTGATGAAAGATCACTTTTTGAATTCGTGTATAAATATGCAGGAATACACGTTCCGTCAGTAAATAAATTCACCTTGGAACAGGGAGAAAAACTCTATATTGACACAAAAGAGTATAATGGAAATCTTTCCGAAGGCATTAACTTTATTAACATTCCTGGTAACGCTGAATTATCTGTATATGTAAGAAAAGACTGGTTTTATTATCTTTACTGTGCTCAAAAAAGCGCTCTTAACTGTCAGCAGAAGCCTGGTACTCACTGTGAAAGCTGGTACGGATATTTTACTATGGCAGAATACGCCAAGATAATAAAAGACGCAGAGTATACAAAAACGCTTTGCGATCAGTTCGATTCATTTTTCAAAACTTTAACCAAAGGAATTAAGCACAAAAAATTAAAACCAAAAGCACTCCCACACCGATTGCAAAACGTTTCGGCTATGATTTCTCTTTTGGCTGATTTTTATGAGCTTACAGAAAATAAAAAATATCTTGATTATGCCGACGATATGGCAAAATGGCTCATGAAATTGCAAAGTAAGAAAGACGGAAGTTACAGAAGTCTTAGAACACACTATACATGCGTCATTTATCCCGCAAAATCCATGCTCGAGCTTGCTGTAACAGAAAGAAATGCAGGTCTTTCAGAACGCAGCAGAGTACATTTTGATAGTGCAAGAAAAGCAATCAGAAATCTTTACGAACTTATGGATAATATTGCAACAGAGGGACAAATGACCTTTGAAGACGGTATGATTTCATGCGAAAGTCTGCAAATGGCATACCTTGCACTTTTAACAGATGATGAAAAGGAAAAACAAGAACTGACACAAGCGGCAGAAATCATTTTAAATAAGCATAAATGTCTTGAACAGCAATTTCTTCCTGATTGCAGAGTACGAGGATGTACATTGAGATTTTGGGAAGCAAGATATGACGTGAATTTCTTTTCCAATATGCTTAACTGTCCTCATGGCTGGACAAGCTGGAAAAATTACGCCTCATATTATCTCTATCTGCTTACAGGCAAGCTTTATTATCTAAAAGATCTGATGAACACCATGGGCGCTTGTATGCAATGTGTAGACGAAAACGGAGAACTTAGGTGGGCGTATATTGCTGATCCATGCGTCAGCGGTCTGCGTCTAAAAGACGGCTGCAAACCTGAAAACGTTTCTTTTGAGAATTCAACAGTAGGGGAAGAATATCTTCCTATGATTTAAGACTGGTTCCGTCACGACGAAAAGAAACTTGCATTTCAGTATATTCGTCATATAAATCTTCCTGCCACATGGAAGAAAGATTATGGCGGAAGCTGTGATAACGATGTTCATGAGCATTTCAAATGTCTTTGTGAAACCGTTTTCGGAAAAGCCTTTATTCATGAAAATAGTGACGGCACTTTTGAAACATATAACTGCCATAAAGCAGGTACAGGCTTTGAGAGCAGTGATAAATACTTAAATACATTAGTGGTTTATTCAGAAAAAATTGATAAAATCATATTTAATGCTAAAGAATTCGACTTACACAGAGGTATCAATATTATTGAGTTAAAGTGAAATTTGCTGTCAAAAGAGAAAAGCTTTTAAATTTAAAAAATGTTTCTCAGTGATAATTTTTCTTCTTCTTTTATAAAAGACGCTTTTGCTTTTAATTCTACACAGTATTCTTTATATTCATCAATTTTTTCATTTTCTGCGAAATGAATAAGCTTTTCTATAATTTCATCCATACTTTCCGTTTCCCCATGGGGCGTTATTGCGGAAAGTATGGATTCTTTTTTCACCCATATATTTTTTATTTTCTGAGCGATTAAAATCATTTGCTTAGTGTTGTTTTCTTCAGCATATTTTAATGCTGTATCGGATAACGCAATAATGTCGTCGGTTGTGCTGTTTAGAAATTTGTATCCCAAACAGCATATTATCATTACTGATAAAAGCAGCCCCGCTGCTATTAAACTCCTTTTCAAATTTTTCGATCTCTCCTTATTACATTTATTTTACCGCTTTTATCGGCAGTCATGAGCATTATATCCTCTATTTTAAGCGATTCCTTTTTAATGACTCTTAAGAGTTGTTCCTCTGTTAAATTACATTCTTTAAAGGCAGGCTTTTTAATTTCACCGTCGGATATAACTGTGCAGGCCATGCCACGGTTTACGGGATTTATATTAAGCATTTCTGCTGTAACAGTTTGTTTTTCCGGCTTTAAAAGTACACTTAAAGTACCATTGGTTTCAACTATGGCATATTGAACATCTGATATATCAAATACATCCTTTTGTCTTAATGCCTCTGTTAAATCATCAATAGTCAGGCGCAGTCTTTTAAGCTGCTGCTGATCTATCATTCCGTCACGAATTACAATTATCGAATTACCCTCAACGGCTGTGCGCAGTTTCATAAATTTTAGACTTGCAGCAGAAAGAAGTATTTCGAGAGAAACAAGAAGCAGCACGGCCATAACACTGCTAAGTAAGGGCAGGGAATTATCCTGCATTGGAACAGTTACAATTTCCGAAATCAAAATTGTTATTACGAATTCGGCAGGCTGCAACTGACCAATCTGTCTTTTTCCCATGAGCTTAACCATAAGTATTACAAAAATATAAAGAATGGCTGCTCTTATAATTGTTATCGCCACAAGAACCTACCTCCGGAATAAATATAGTTTTATTATGTAAAAAATATTTACTCTTATTCTTAAAATAGCCTTTTCAAGTATACTCAGGGAATAATTTGCACAAAAAAAGCAATAACAACATTGAGTAAAAGGCAGAAGGTGAGATAATGTTTAATTTCCTAAAAAGAGCTATCGATGAAAAATATGCGCCTGTAAGCGATTTGAATAAAGAGCCAGAAATACCAATAAGCTGTTCGCTGAAAGAGAATCTGTCATATTTAAAAAACAAATTCGGAGGCAGTTTCGATTTGCTTATAAGAGAAGTAAAAATAGGAGGCAATGACGGAGCATTTATTGTCTGCGACGGTATGTGCAATAATTTATTTCTATCCCAAAGCGTAATTTGCCCTATTTTAAATTCCGAAAAAATATGCGGAACACCGGAGGAACAGATAGAAATTATTAAAACAGTTGTTATAACTGATATAGAAAGAATACAGACGGATAATATGGCAAAACTCATTTCTGCACTGACCTCAGGATTTATTGTGGTTATGATTGACGGATCATCAAAGGTTGCTACTTTCGGTGTACAGGGATATCCCATGAGAAGCATTGATGAACCGTCCACTGAGGTACAGGAGAGAGGCGCAAGAGAAGGTTTTGTAGAGAATTTTAAAATGAATGCAAGTCTTATAAGAAGACGGCTGCAAACTCCCGACGCAAGAATAGAAATGATACAAATGGGCAAGGCTTCATCTACAAGAGTATGCATTTGCTATATGAACAACAGAGTGGATAAAAAAATACTTGCCGATGTAAAAAAAAGACTCAGCGAAGCCCAGTTCGATACAGTATTTGAATCAGGCTATATCCAGCCTTATCTTGACCAGAAAGGACTATCCTTTTTCAGCGGAGTAGGAGTAACTGAAAGACCAGATGTCTTCTGTTCTAAGCTCACCGAGGGCAGAATCGGTATTTTTGTAGACGGTACACCCTTTGCACTTATAGTTCCTTATCTGTTTATTGAAAACTTTCATTCATTTGATGACTATGCAAACAGACCGTATTATGCGCTTTTTATAAGACTTCTCAAATTAATTTCATTTTTTCTTAGTGTATTCACACCGGGAATCTATGTTGCGGTTGCAACTTTCAGTCAGGAATTGCTTCCGAAAACACTGCTCTTTGATATTATTTCCTCCCACGCTAAAACACCTTTTCCCATATTATTGGAAGCTGTGATAATCCATATAATTTTTGAAGTGATGCGGGAAGCAGGACTAAGACTTCCAAAATCAATCGGACATGCGGCAAGTATAGTGGGTGGACTTGTAATCGGTGAAGCAGCTGTATCAGCAGGACTTATTGCGCCGCCTATGCTGATAGTGGTCGCTTTAACAGCAATAACATCTTTTGTAGTTCCAAATCTTTATGAACCTATGGCTGTTTTGCGTCTTATTTTTATTTTCGCAGGCGGAATAATGGGACTATACGGAATAGGAGCAGTATGTATATTGATATTATTTAACATGTGCAGGATTAACCCTTACGGAATACCGTTTATGTCACCGCTTTCTCCCTTTGAAACTGCGGCAATACGAGATACAGTTTTAAGACTTGGCTGGAAACAACTGAGCAGAAGAAAAATGAAAATACAAAATCTTAACGGGGAAAGGCGTGAAGAAACTTAATGGAAAATTCGGAAAATACAGTCAGCTGTGTATCCAGCACAAATGACAGAATCAATGTAAATCATTTTCTTTCCGCTGTGGTGCTAAGCAGACTAAGCTCAGTTTTGCTCTTTACTCCGATCACAGGATTTGGCATTTCGGCATCTGACAGAATAATAGGAGAAGCAGCTGCCACTCTTATAATTATGCTTATATCAGTACCCCTTTACAGAGAATACCAAAAGCATGGTAACTTTCCGTTATTTTCTTCAAAAGGAGTAAAAATTGTATCTATAATACTCACTGCATATTTTGCTTTATGGCTTGTGCTTGGAGGAGCAATTTTTTCGTATTTTGCATCGACACAGCTTTTAGAAGGGGATATCTCACAGTCATTCTTTATTCTCACGGCAATAATTGCAATATACGGCTCATATGTTGGAGCGCAATCTATAGGAAGATGCTCTTTGCTGCTTTTTACAGCTGTAGGAGTTGGAATTACAGTCATGCTCATACTTTCAATGGGGAATTTTACTCAGTATAATTTAACCCCAGCATTACAGAGCAAGACTTTTTCAATACTTGAATATACAGCCTTTTCCGTTGTATCTTCAACTGAGATTATTGCCGGATGTTTTATGGCAGGAGAAACCCAAGCCTTTAAGGGAAGAAATATAAGAGTATGGTATGGAATATCTTTGTTTTTCTCTTTTGTTTTGCCGCTATTTTCAGCAGGTTTATTCGGAGACCTTGCAAATTCTCTTCCGTTTCCAACTTTCAAAATAACTTCATCCGGTAATTATGTCCTATTTTCACGTCTCGATGCTGTTTTTTCATTTATATGGATAGCAGCTTTTTGTGTAAAGCTTACGTTGATTTTTTATTCCATGAAAATTTGTCTCAGCAGAGTTTTTTGTAAAACAAACATTGGCATAACTTTAATTTTACCGGTAACGGGTTTAGTTTTATTGAGTCTGTTTTTTGCCACAAGGATATCTATAGTGCCAGATAAAATAATTTTGCTCATATTACTGATATCTTTTCTCTTTGCACTGACAGCTGTTTATTTACCTATATTCAGGAGGAAAAAAGTTAAATGAAAAAAGCAATTATATCTTTGATAACTTTTATTTTATTAATTTTCACCTTGTCCGGATGCAGGTTCATAAAAAGCGATATAAGCAAAATGAATATTATTTTAGCTCTTGGTATCGATGGAAAAGCTGATAATTACAATATATCCGTGCGTGTTTTTGAAGCATCGTCTCCTGAGGACGCAAAAGATGCTAAAACATCAGTTTATGAAGCTTCTGGAAAAACAGTTTCACAGGCGGTCAATCAGCTTACGTCTGCAATAGGTAACCCTCCCTTACTATCACAGAGCTCAGTAATAATAATAGGCGAAAAAACCGCTCAAAACGGAATAAAGGAAATATTCGAATACTTTATCTCCGACGATTATATAGGTCCAAGTGCGGCAATAGTAGTGAGTACCGTAAAAGCTGCAGATATTATAACTTCCGATGAACTTGAAAATTTTCTTCCAACAGATCGTTTTACAAATATGATACGAGCAGCCTGGGAAAACGGAACAGGAGTAAATACTAAATTTGCTGAAGCTGTGGTCAAATGTGAGAATAGATTTTCAGATTTCTGTTTACCGGTAATAGAATTTGATTCATCAAAGCATATTGTTACGAAATCAGCAGCAATTTTCAGAAACGATGTTATGACCAAAATAATAGATGAGGATACTATTAAAGGTTTACTTTTTTTAAGCAATCATGTTAAAGGCGGATATTTATCTGTAGAAGATGCCGGTGGAGAAAGTGCTTCCTTAGAAATAGTAAAATCTTCATCAACAATTCAGACAAATATGGATGGAGGCAAAATAACTCTTAATATTAAGATAACTGCACAGTTTAACGTTACGGAATTTGAAAATGGAAAATTTTCTGATGAAACAGTTGATAAGCTAAATAAAGATCTAAGTAAAGAAATTAAGACATTAGCAGAAAATTCATATAATAAAGTGGTAAAGGAAAACACAAGTGATCCAATAAATATAGGCAGACGTCTTTATATAGATCGGGAAATTTCTTCAACTCTGTCAGATGAAGAATTTCGCAAAATGCTTTCAAATTCACAGGTAAATATTGAAGCGGATGCCAAAATTTCACGTTCAGGACTTTTTTAAAAAAAGACACCGACATACAGCAGATTGTGTTTGTCGGTGTCCTTTAAAATTATACTGAATATTTCTGTGACTGTTTAACTGCCAGTGCATCGCATCTTTCGTTTTCAGGATGACCGGCATGTCCTTTTATCCATTTAAATTCATAGTCATGGCGTGCAAGCTGATTCAACAGCTCTTCCCAAAGTTCTTTATTTTGAGCTGGTTTTTTGTCGCTTTTAATCCAGTTATTGCTGCGCCATTTTTCAGCCCAACCTTTTGTAATACCGTTAACTACATACTGTGAATCGGTAGTTATTATAACTTTACATGGTCTGTTGAGAGCCTTTAACCCTTCGATAACTGCCGTAAGCTCCATACGGTTGTTAGTAGTATCTTTTTCTCCTCCAGAAAGCTCTTTTTCATGCTTTCCACATCTGAGAATTGTACCCCAGCCTCCGGGACCTGGATTTCCCGAACAAGCTCCGTCTGTAAAAATTTCTACATATGTAAGACTTTTATCCATAAAATATTTGCTCCATTTCTGTTAATAAACACATTTTACCATTATTTCAGAGCTGTAACAACATATAATTTGTCGTTTATGGTTTAAAGCTTTTTCTGCTGTCAATAATATTCACAAAAGTATTATTGGAGGAACGGTAAATGAAAGCGGTAATTATGGCAGGCGGCGAAGGTTCAAGGCTCAGACCCCTTACATGTGATATGCCAAAACCTTTAGCAGAGGTTTGCGGGAAACCGGTTATTAAACATATAACAGAGCTTTTGGAAAGCTGCGGGGTAGATGAGGCAAGTGTTACATTACATTATCTGCCCAATATGGTTAAAGAGTATTTTGAAGACATTAAGCTTAGAATGAAACTGAATTTTGTTTTGGAGGAAAAGCCTCTCGGTACTGCGGGAAGTGTTAAAAATGCCGCAAAAAATTTCGATGAACCTTTTATCGTAATAAGCGGCGATGCAATGTGCAGTTTCAGATTAGATAAAATTATGGACTATCACATTTCGCAGAAAGCAGCAGTGACAATTGCTGTAAGCAATGTGAGCGACCCAAGAGAATATGGTCTTGTTAGATATGATGAAAAAGGATTCGTCACAGGATTTTCAGAAAAGCCCGGATGGGAACAAGCAGTATGCAGCACAGCAAACACAGGCATATATATTATCAATCCTGAAGTGTTAGAGCTTATTCCCGATAATGAAAAATACGACTTTGCGTCGGATTTGTTTCCTAAAATGCTCAATCTATCCATGCCTATTGCCTCTTACAGGGCGGACGGATATTGGTGTGATATAGGAGATATAGGAGAATACCTTCGATGTCAGCGGGATGTTTTGGAACTCAGAGCAGGCAATTTATCGGAATTAAAGCTTGCGCAGGGAATTTATTCAAAAGGTGTTTTGTCACAAACAGCTTATCATATAATTCCTCCTGTCTACATCGGTGAAAAGGTAGAAATAGGTTCTGGGGCAGTTATCGGCCCTCACACTGTAATTGGAGACGGATGCTGTATAGGTGAAAATTCAAAAATCAGAGGAAGCGTACTTCTTGACAATGTCTATATAGGTAATAACTGTACTATAAATTCGGCTCTTGTGTGCAGAAACAGTTCTGTAAAATCAGAAGCACAAATGTATGAGGGAAGCGTATTGGGCTTTGGTTCAATACTCGGCAGAGGTGCTATATTAGATAAAAATGTGCTTATTTGGCCGGAAAAGAATATAGGCGAATACACTTGCGTAAAAGAAAATGTTAAAGAAAAAAATATAAGAAGAGAATTGTTTGACGACAGTGGAGTTTACGGGATTTCAGGCATTGAGCTCACAGCAGAAAGCTGCGCAAGACTTGGAAGTGCAATAGGCAGTGTTTCAGCAGGTGAAAGGGTAGGCATTGCCTGCGATGATTTGCATCTCGCCAAAAGCATTAAAACAGCAGTTTCATCAGGACTAATGTTTTGTGGAAGCCATATTTGGTCTTTTGAAGGAGCTTTTGAAGCTCAGCTTGACTTTTTCACCTCATTCTGCGGACTCGAAATGGGGATTTATGTATCCGATAATGGAATTAAAATAAAAGGAAAAGGCGGACTTCCTATTAAAAGAAGCGTGCAGAGAGAAATCGAAAAACGCTTTTCAAAAGGTGATTTTATCAGATGCACCGGCATCAGAAGCCGTGGAGCTGCCGATATGAGCAGCATTCAGATGATATATCACCGTGAATTGTGCAAACAGGCTACCTGCAGTCTTGAAAAAATATCAGTAACAGTAAACAGCGAAAATGAAACTATAGAGCGAACCATGGAAGAGTGTCTCGAAAAGCTCGGAGCACAAAAGGGTGACGACTTAGTTTTCAAAATAGATAAAAGCGGAAGAAGCGTCGAATTATTTGACAAATGCGCAGGGAAGGTTTCCTATGAAAATCTGTTGGCTATATGCTGTGCCGGAGAGGCTGAAATGGGAAATGATATTGCTCTGCCCTTTGATGCACCTGAATTCCTTGATGAAGTGGCTTTGGCTTACGGTGTAAAAGTATATAGGTATCTCGATTGCAGCGGAAACGACAATGACGATGATGCTCACAGAATTACACTTAAACAGATTTGGGTACGAGATGCGCTGTTTTTGATTGTGAAGATTTTATCCCAGATGAAAGAAAAACAGTGCTCAGTTACAGATTTGCTCAATTCATTTCCAGATGTTTATGTCGAAAAACGTACTGTAAAAATTCAAATAAAGCCTTCGGAACTTGCCAATGCTTTTTTAAACAGCGACAGTGTATTCAGTTATGAAAGAGAGGGCTTTTCTCTAAGAGAAAACAATGGTGTTGTCAGAGTAATTCCGTCACGGATAGGTGACAGAATAAGGATAATTTCAGAGTCAAACACACAGGAAACTGCAAAAGAATTTTGCGATAAAATTGAGAATGTGCTGAAAGGCGTTTCCCTTGACAATGGTTATCATACAGAGTAAAATATAACCACAGTAAGCAAGGTGTCCGTCTCAGACTTAAATTTTGCTGAGACGGACATATCGGTTTTAGGTAATCCCTTTTATGTGTCCGGGTTTAATACTTATTAAAAACAGATTGTGATGATATTCTGTTTTGCATTTTGTTTATTGTTCCCGCCTGCGTTTTAAGCACGACGGGTTTTCGTGTTGTACATATAAAAATATATAAAGGAGTGTAGTTAATGGCAAATAACAGACCGGAAATTATTGATGCCTCAGTGAGAGGCAAAAAGCCTGCGTATCGTGAAAAAAAGTATTTCTCATCACCTAAAAATAAAAGAACAACTAAAACATCAAAACCGAAGTTTCCTGTGAGCATTTCTTTCCTCGGAGGACTTAATGAAGTCGGAAAGAATATGACTCTTTACGAATATAAGAATGATATGTTCCTTGTTGACTGCGGACTTTCTTTTCCGGATCAGGATATGCCGGGAGTTGATTTGGTAATACCTGATTTCACATATGTAGAAAGAAATGCAGATAAAATCAAAGGGGTGGTAATCACCCACGGACATGAAGATCATATAGGAGCATTGGCATATCTTCTTAAAATTGTAAATATCCCTGTTTATGCCACAAGACTTACTATAGGTCTTATTCAGGGAAAACTCAAAGAACACGGTATTTTAAATAAATCAAATCTTAATATTGTAAAGCCCGGCGACAGAATTTCTTTGGGTGAGTTTGAGGTAGAGCTTATTCATGTAAACCACTCGATTCCCGATGCCGTTGCTTTAGCTATAAGATGTGAAGCCGGAACTATTGTGCATACTGGAGATTTTAAGATCGATACAAATCCCATTGACGGGGATATGATTGATATTGCACGTTTTGCTGAAATAGGCAAGGAAGGCGTACTGTGTATGCTTTCTGATTCAACTAATGCGGAACGTCCCGGATATACCGAAAGTGAGAGCAAGGTAGGCGAATCTTTTGAAATGCTCTTCCGCAGAGCCGGAAACAGAAGACTTATTGTTGCAACCTTTGCTTCAAATATTCACAGAGTTCAGCAAATAATCGATGTTGCACAGAGCCTTGGAAGAAAAGTAGCTCTTTCAGGCAGAAGCCTTGAAAATGTTGTAGCAATAGGTGCGGAACTTGGATATTTAAAAGTACCGGATGGACTGCTTGTTAATATCGATATGATAAATCGTTATCCTGCTGATAAGATGGTTATTATAACCACAGGCAGCCAGGGAGAACCTATGTCAGCTCTTGCAAGAATGGCTTTTTCAGATCATCGCAAGGTGGCAGTAGGTCCAAACGATTATGTTATCATTTCAGCTACTCCTATACCGGGTAATGAAAAGACAGTCAGCAAAGTTGTTAATGAACTTTTGAAGCTTGGTGCCGAAGTGGTCTATGAAAAGATGTATGATGTTCATGTTTCAGGTCACGCTTGCCGTGAGGAACTGAAACTAATGATCAGTATTGTAAAGCCAAAATACTTTATACCTGTACACGGCGAACAAAAGCATATTATGAAGCACGCTCAGCTTGCCGAAAGCGTAGGAATGAGCAGTAAAAATATTATTATTGCAGATAACGGCAGAGTTGTGGAAATGACCGATAAGGAAATAAAAATTTCCGGAACAGTACCTGCAGGTCGTGTTTTCGTTGACGGTTATGGAGTCGGAGATGTTGGAAGCGTTGTGCTTCGTGACAGAAAGCATTTGGCTCAGGACGGACTGATAGTAGTTGTTGCAACAATAGACGGATACAGCGGCGAGATACTGTCGGGTCCCGATGTTGTTTCAAGAGGCTTTGTATATGTCCGTGAGTCAGAAGAACTCATTGACGATGCAAGACGTCTGGCGCAAAACATACTTGAGGATTGCGCCTACAATAACGTAAGAGAGTGGAGTGTCATCAAGACAAAAATTCGTGATGAGGTTTCACATCTTATGTATGAGAGAACAAAGCGCAGTCCTATGATTTTGCCGGTCATTATGGAGCTTCATGAGTAATTACAGGAGGATGTCATGAGAAGACTTCCAGCGGATTTTCCGTATTTCGCAATGGTTACATCTGCTTCTGTACTATTTGCAATATTTACAGCATTTTTAAATTGGCAGCTTGCCGTAATAGAATTTGTTGTAATTTTACTCTTTATTGCAGTAGCAGCTATAAGATATAAAAATAATATTGCTCTTCGCAATCGCACCCTTCACACGGTGGCAGAATATTTACAGCCGGGAGAAATTGATACGCTTCATGTTTTTCCGCTTCCGGTTGTTGTCTGCAATCGTTCTGGGGAAATTACGTGGTTCAATGACCTATTTAAGGTACGTGTTTTAGGCGATGCAGAGCTTACTGATGACAGAATTGAGCAATTTACCTCTGGAATGAAAATTGATGAAATCAGAGGAATGGACAGCGTTCCGGTAGAATACGGTGAAAGTTGCTATACTGTTTTTTCAAGCAAAATTGAATCCGGAAAAAACACATCGTTTGCTCTTTATTTTGTTGACGATACAAATCTTAAAAAGCTTGCTGCCGATTATCGATATTCAAAACCGGTTGTTGTAAGAATAAATGTAGATAATGTAGATGAGGTTTTCAGAAACTTTAAAGAAAGCGATAAAGCAGCAATTTCCGGCGGAGTCGAAAAGCTTATAGAAAACTGGGCTTCAAATTTTGAAGCGGTCATGAGTAAAACGGAAAGCAACAAATTCGTAATAATAACTCAGGAAAGAGACCTTTCCAATATGATACAGGAAAGATTTTCGGTTCTCAAAGCAGTCCGTGAGTTTTCCTACGAAGGAAGAACCGGTATAAGTCTCTCCATAGGCGTAGGAAGAGGCGATGGACTTGCTGAGTGCGATAAGTTCTCAAATCTTGCTCTCGATATGGCTCTTGGACGTGGCGGAGACCAGGCAGCAGTAAACACAAACGGAAAATATGAATTTTACGGCGGTGTTTCAGGCGGTACTGAAAGACGTTCACGTACAAAGAACCGAATTGTAGCCACTGCAATAGGTGAGCTTTTAGAGGGCAGTGATAATATAATCGTCATGGGTCACCGTTTTGCTGATCTTGATGCTTTAGGCGCTGCAATAGGTATTCGTAAAGCTGCTGAGGTACTTGGAAAGCCGTCATATATTGCAATGTCAAGAAGTAAAACCTTGGCAAAGCCTCTTCTTGACAGACTGGATGCCTTGGGACAGGATGTTGTTATTTCTGAGGAAAGAGCTTTGGAGCTGCTGACTAAAAAATCACTTCTGATAATCGTCGATACTCACAGAGCAGATTTCGTTGAATATCCAGAAATTTATCACAAAGCTGAAACTGTTGTTGTAATTGATCATCACAGGAAGAATGTTGATTTTATTTCAAATGCAGTTATATTTTTCCATAACCCCAATGCTTCTTCGGCATCGGAAATGGTAACCGAAATGCTGGCATATCTCACTTCTGACGGAACACGGCTTATTGATAAATTTGAAGCCGAAGCGCTTCTTTCAGGTATTATGCTTGATACAAGGAACTTCATTTTAAGAACTGGCGTGCAGACCTTTGAGGCTGCGGCATATTTGCGTGATCTCGGAGCAGATACTGTTTCAGTAAAACAGCTTTTTGCTAACACACTTGATGCATACAGGCAGAAAAATACTGTTGTCGCTTCTGCTGATATATACAGAGAATGTGCAATTGCAATTTCCGATGCTAAAAATGACGATGTAAGAATTGTTTCTGCCCAGGCTGCAGATGAGCTGCTGAATATTGCCGGTGTAAAGGCGTCATTTGTCTTATTCAGTGCCGACTCAGTAGTTAATATATCAGCTCGTTCTTTGGGCGATATCAATGTACAGATAATTATGGAAACCCTTGGCGGCGGCGGACACCAGACAATGGCTGCTGCTCAGCTCAAAGAAAAAACAATTGACGATGCAAAGGTTAGACTTTTGCAAGCGATTGATAAATTCTATCTTGAAAATGAATAATTACAGCGGATTTAACCCGCAGGAGGTAAACATATGGACGTAATTTTAAATGCAGATGTAAAAGGTCTTGGAAAGAAAGGCGAACTTGTTAAAACTTCAGACGGATATGCAAGAAATTTCCTTTTTCCCAGAAATCTTGCTGTTGAGGCAAATGCTCAGGCAATGACTGAACTTAAAAACCGTGAGCAGTCAAAGCAGCATAAAATAGATGTAGCTACTCAGCAGGCTAAAGAAGCCGCTGGAAAGCTTGATGGAAAGACAATTAAACTTACAGCAAAAGCCGGTAAAAACGGCAAGCTGTTCGGCTCAGTTACATCTAAAGAAATCGCAGAAAAAATTAAGACACAGTTTTCAATTGATATTAATAAGAGAAAAGTATCAGTTGAGGATATTAAAAATTTCGGAACATATACCGCTGAGGTAAAGCTGTACACCGGAATTTCCGCAAAAGTATTTGTACAGGTAGGAGAACAGCAATAATTTTCCGGGAGGAACTCTATTTTGGATAGCAATACAGTAATTTCAGAGTTTGACAGTCTCAGTATGCCTTTTAGTCTTGAGGCAGAACAGGCTGTACTTGGCTCTATACTTATAGATCCTCCTTGCCTTACAACAGTTATGGACTGTATTAAGGCAGAGCATTTTTATCTGCCTCAGCACAAAGCAATTTTTTCAATTTTAGTGAATATCGATGCAGTAGGAGGAAAGATTGACCCACTTATCGTTCTCGAAGCGCTAAAAAAGGAAAATATATATGACGAGGCGGGAGGAAAAACATATCTCTTTCAGCTTTCTCAAAGCGTACCCTCAACGGCAAATGTTGAAACATATGCGAAAATCATAAGAGAGAAGTTTTATATACGTACTCTTATTACTGCTGCACGTGAGATTGAAGAATCTGCTGTCGCTCAGGAAGATACCGCAGATTTACTCCTCGATAATGCTGAGCAGAAAATATATAATATCAGGCAGGGGAAGAGCACATCCGGACCTGCACAGATAGGCGATATAATTGTAAATGAAGTCTATGACAGGCTTCAGAAGCTTAGTTCGCCTGACAGAGAGAAATATATCGGCTTCCCCACAGGTTTTTCCGATTTAGATAAAACTATTTCCGGTCTTAATAATTCGGACCTTATTATAATCGGTGCACGTCCTGCTATGGGTAAAACCAGCTTTGCACTGAATCTTGCGAGAAACGTTTCTTTGCTTGCTAAAAGGAAAGTTTTGTTTTTCTCACTGGAAATGACAAAGGCACAGCTTGCACAGCGTGTCCTTTCATCTGAAGCAAATGTTGACAGTATGAAAATGCGATCAGGTGAGCTTTCTGAGGACGAGTGGGTAAGAATAGGCACAGCAACCTCTGTACTCAATGACTGCCCGCTTTATTTTGATGATACATCAAATATCACAGTTCCTGAAATGAAAGCCAGAATACGCCGTATGAAAGATGTCGAATGCGTAATAATCGACTATCTTCAGCTTATGAAATCAGGTACAAGAGTAGAAAGCCGTGTTCAGGAAGTTTCTGAAATAACCCGAGGACTTAAACTGATGGCAAAGGATTTGGATATTCCGGTTATAACCTGCGCTCAGCTTGCCAGAGGTACTGAGGGCAGAGGAAAATCTCACCGTCCTCAGCTTGCAGACCTTCGTGAATCCGGTTCAATTGAGCAGGATGCTGATATTGTTATGATGCTTTACCGTCCGGATTACTATAAGGAGGGGGATGAAACTCCGCCTGATGATACAGATGATGAGCATATTCCTAATCTTACGCAGCTTATAGTCTGTAAAAACCGTCATGGTCCTGTACATGATGTAAATCTTATTTTCAATCCTGATAATACACGTTTCACATCTATGGAGAAAATGCGTAATGATATGTAAAATTAAGAGTGCCATTGAGAAATTTTCCATGATTAAAAAGGGCGACAGTGTAATTGTTGCTCTTTCAGGAGGCGCAGACTCAATGGCGCTTGCCTTTTTTTTAAATTCGGTAAAAGATGAATATGGTATAACTCTTAGCGCTGCACATGTTAACCATGGTATCAGAGGTGCATCAGCCGATGCTGATGAAGCTTTTGTAAAAAGCTTTTGTGAAAAGAACGGAATTTCTCTTCACGTATTGCACGCCGATATTCCCAAGATTGCTTCTGAAACAGGAGAGACACACGAGGAGTGCGGAAGACGTATAAGGTACGAATTTTTCGAGTCCATTGATAAAACTTCTCTGATTGCTACGGCACACAATTTAAACGATAATGCCGAAACGCTGCTTTTTCGCATAGCAAGAGGCACTGGACTTAGAGGAATGTGCTCCATTCCTCCTGTAAGAGGCAGAATAATAAGACCTCTTATTGAATGTTCACGAGAGGAAATCGAAAAATATTGCAGTGAAAATAAAATTTCCTATGTAACAGACGAAACCAATCTTTCAGATGAGTACACGAGGAATTATATAAGGCATGAAATTTTACCGCTTTTTGAAAAAATAAATCCGTCTTTTCTCGTTTCGGCTAATAGGCTTATTGACACAGTAAGAGAAGATGAAGCATTTTTAAGTCAACAGGCTCATTTACTTTTTAAGAAATGCGAAAATAGTGGCAAATATTCAGTGACAGATTTAAAAGATGCTCCTGAATGTATTCTTAAACGAACAACAGCTATTATTATCGAAAAAGAAACAGGTATGAAACCCGAGAGCAGCCACATAAACGATATAGTTGATATAATAAAAAACGGCGGCCGTGTACAAATTTGCGGCGCAGCGAATTTCAGAGTAAGAAAAGGTTTTCTGGAAAAATTTTCTTCTAATGAAGAAAATGAGGATTACAGCCTTTATTTGACAGAGGGATGTACCGAATTTTCATCATATTTCGTAAACGCAAGCATTATTTACAAAAAGGATTTAACTGATACACAAAAAATTCACAAACAGATGTTGGATATTTTCATGGATTGTGATAAAATAATCGGGAAACTCGTAGTAAGAAATAAACGAAGCGGAGACACATTTTCTCCTTCAGGATTTAACGGAAGCAAAAAACTCAAGAAGATGTTTCAGGAGAAGGGTATTCCGCCTGAGAAAAGGAGTTCTTATCCGGTAATCTGCGACGATTTTGGAATTGTTGCTGTTCCGGGCTTCGGAGTTTCTAAACGTGTTTATGTTGATTCCGATTCACAGAGAATTTGGAAAGTGAACTTTAGGGGGCTATGAGTATGGAGAAAGATATAGAAAAAGTTCTTATCTCAGAGGAAGAGATAAAAAAGATTGTCAGCGATTTAGGCGCTCGCATAAGTGAAGACTATAAAGACAAAAATCTTCTTATGGTAAGCGTTCTTAAGGGTTCGGTTGTTTTTATGGCAGATTTAATGCGTGCTGTAACTATACCGTGCCGAATAGATTTCATGTCTGTTTCAAGTTACGGCTCAGGAGCTAAAACATCCGGAGTTGTAAAAATCATTAAAGATTTGGATTTAAACCTTGAGGGTTACGATCTGCTTGTTGTCGAGGATATTTTAGACAGCGGCAAAACTCTTGATTACCTTTTAAAGGTGCTTAAACAGAGAAATCCTTCAAGCATTAGAATCTGCACTTTCCTCGATAAGCCTGAGAGACGTCAGGTCGATCTGTTTGCTGACTATTCCGGCACAACTGTTCCAGATGAATTTGTTGTTGGTTATGGTCTTGATTATGATGAAAAATACCGCAACCTTCCATATGTAGGTGCGTTAAAGCGTTCGGTTTATTCCGACTGATAAGGAGCGTGTTTGATACTTGGATAATAACAACAATAACAACAATAAAAATCCAAATTCAAAAAGCTGGCTTGCTTATTTGCCATATATTCTGCTTCCGATTCTGCTGATTTCTTCAATCGGCATTTTTGCCGGAACTCAGCAGCAGCCAAAGGATAAAACGGAATATTATGAGATAATTCAGCTTTTTGACGAAGGCAAGATAACAAAGTACAGTCTCAATCTTGCTTCAGGAGTTTTGGAGTATCAGGTCGCAGGAAGCGAAGAAGAGCAAAAATATACTGTTCCAAATGTGAACATATTTGTGGAAGACGTTCATGAACTTGTACGAAATTACAACGCAGAACATCCTGATGCTCCAATTAAGGAAGATTTGATTCGTGGTGCTACAAGCTCATGGATAACCAATCTGCTTCCAATGCTCATAATTACGATTGTTCTCATTGTTGCATTTTCACTCATTGCTAAAAAAATGAATCAGACAATGACAAATGAGACAAACCGTACTTTTGGATTTGGTAAAGCAAGAGTAAAACAGGCAAAAGATGAAAAGCGCAAGACAACATTTGACGATGTAGCAGGTGCTGATGAAGAAAAGGAAGAACTTCAGGAAATTGTTGAGTTTCTGAAAAATCCCGGTAAGTTTACCGAAATCGGCGCAAGAATTACCAAAGGCGTACTTTTAGTTGGCCCTCCCGGTACCGGTAAAACTCTTATTGCAAGAGCTGTTGCCGGCGAAGCAAATGTTCCGTTCTTCTCAATATCCGGTTCTGACTTCGTTGAAATGTACGTAGGTGTCGGTGCTTCACGAGTTAGAGACCTTTTTGAGCAGGCTAAAAAGAATTCTCCTGCAATTATATTTATTGATGAAATCGATGCCGTTGGTCGTCACCGTGGTGCCGGAATGGGCGGCGGTCACGATGAACGTGAACAGACCCTTAACCAGTTGCTTGTTGAAATGGACGGCTTTGGTGCAAATGAAGGCGTAATTATTATTGCGGCTACTAACCGTCCTGATATACTTGACCCGGCTCTTCTTCGTCCGGGACGTTTTGACAGACAGATTACTGTTGGTTATCCCGATCTTGCAGGACGTGAGGCCATACTCAAGGTTCATGCTAAGGGTAAGCCCCTCGCTCCTGATGTAGATCTTCATACTATTGCATGTTCAACAGCAGGCTTTACAGGTGCTGATCTATCAAACCTTCTTAATGAAGCTGCCCTCCTTGCTGCAAGAAGGGGACTTAAGGCTATCACCATGAAGGAAATCCGTGATGCAACAATCAAAGTTATGGTCGGTACTGAGAAAAAATCTCATAAGCTTACTGATCATGAGAAGAAACTCACTGCTTTCCATGAAGCTGGTCATGCAGTATCCTCATTCTTCCTTAAGTACACTGACCCCGTACAGGAGATTTCTATAATCCCGAGAGGCATGGCAGGAGGATATACACTGTATGTTCCTACTGACGATAAGAGCTATAGTTCAAAGAACCGTATGCTCGATGAACTTGTATCTCTTCTCGGCGGTCGTGTTGCTGAAAGCATAGTTTTAGGTGATGTTTCTACCGGTGCTTCCAATGATATTGAAAGAGCTACCGAAATTGCAAGAAAGATGGTCACCAAATACGGTATGAGTGATAAGCTCGGTCCTATTGCTTTCGGTCAGGGAAATGATGAAGTATTCCTTGGTAAGGATTATTCACATATGCGCAATTATTCAGAAAACACAGCAGCTGAGATCGATAATGAAATCAACGCTATCATAACTGCCGCATATGACAGATGCAGAAAGATTCTTACTGAGCATATGGATAAACTCAATGCAGCAGCTGAGTATCTTATCAATAAAGAGAAAATGGATGGTAAGGTCTTCAGCGCCATTATGAACGGTGAAGAAATCGAAGAAAAGGAAGAGGATGTAAACGTTCAGAACAGCACAAACGCTGAATCTGAAATAAAGGATATCCCTGCAAGCGATGATAATTCATCATCTTCCAATAACACTCAAGACAATTAAAACATTATAATGTTATATGTAACCGGTAGTCGGATTTGCTTATTGTAATCCAGCTGCCGGTTTGCTATTATATAATCAAAATTTGCTATAAAAAGGTGGAAACATGGAGTTTTTATCGAAAACAATTCTCGAAAATTTTCAAACCAGAAAGACTAAAGTTCAAAAAGCACAATTCATTAAATTTTTAGTATCGGAATTAGATAAAAATGGAATCAATGCGAATATTGAAGAAAGCGGATCTTTAATTAAAAGCCGCAATATTGTTGTAGGTAATGTTTCAAAAGCAAAAGTCATTTTCACAGCACATTACGATACTGCTCCAAAGCTCCCATTTCCTAATTTTATCACCCCCAAAAATCTACTATTTTACATTTTCTATCAAATTCTTATTTTGCTGCCGCTTTTCCTTATGTGTTTTTTGGTTTCTTTTATATCTATGATTTTGTTTGAAAATGTATTAATTGCATATTTCATATGTATATTTTTAGCTTTTGGATTTACATATCTAATTATGTTTGGCAAAGAAAATAAAAGCACCGCCAATGACAACACTTCTGGAATTATAACTCTGTGTGAAATAATGCTTAATATGACAGAGGATGAACTCGCCATAACAGCTTTTGTATTTTTTGATAATGAAGAGCTGGGACTAATCGGCTCATCCGCATTTGCCAAAAAGCACAGAGAAGAAATCAAGAATAAAATTGTCATAAATTTCGACTGTGTTTCTGACGGTGAAACAATGATGTTTGCTGTCAATGGTGCTGCAAGAAAGAATTATGCAGATATAATAGCTTCTGCTTACACTACCTATGATGATTATAAAGTAAAGCCATTCATTACAAAAGCTCTTACAACTTTTTATCCGTCTGATCAAATGAATTTTCCTGTAAATATCGGAGTGGCTGCTCTAAAGCGTAAAAGATTTTTAGGATATTATTTGGACAGGATACATACAAAACATGATACAATTTTCAGAGAAGAAAATATAGGATATTTGATTAAATCATCTATAAAATTTGTCAAATTTCTTTCTTCAAATGACTAAACATTGAAATTGGTGTGAATTATAACAAAACTGTTAATTTTCATCGGTGTTTTTGTAACATTTCTTTATTCTTTATTGAAAAAATTTTTTCAAGTGATATTCTTTAAAGAAAAAAGAAAGGTAATAAGTTGCATGAAAATATCAATTGTTTATTCAAGTAAAACCGGAAATACACTTTCAGTTGCAGAGAAAATCAAGGATACAATCGGATGTGTTGAATATTTTGGTAATCCCTGTAATGAAGCAGCCGATGCGGATTTGATTTTTGTTGGATTTTGGACAGATAAAGGAAAATGCAGTAAGGGAATAGAGGATTTTCTCCATACGCTTCATGGCAAAACAATCGCACTGTTTGGAACAGCTGGTTTCGGCGGAGATAAGAGCTATTTTGACAGAATACTTTCAGCTGTTAAAAGTGAAATTTCATCAGACAATAAGATCGTCGATGGTTTCATGTGCCAGGGACGTATGCCTCAGGCAGTAAGAGAAAGATATGAAAAAATGCTGGCAAAAGATCCCAATAATATGCAGTTTACTGCATTAATAAATAATTTCGACTCTGCTCTTATGCATCCTGATGACAACGATTACAGGAATGCAGAAATATGGGCTAAGCATATTTTATCTGAAAATAATTAAATTGTTTTTCAGTTTGCAGATTTAATTTATATACAAGCTGCATATGCTTATAAACAGGAGGCGAGATTATGAAAATAGAGGATATCATTTTAACCGATTCTTCAAGGGGTATGGATAAAGCGGCAAAATTTCTTTCTGATAATTTTTGCGGATATGCTGCAAGAGACATCTTAAAGCTTTCAAAAGGTACAGTTTTTCTTATAACAGGATTTTGGGTTAACGGCAAAGGTGAAACTGATGGACCGGCGGGAACTTTTGTCCTTTATAAAACTTTGGAAAAATTAGGCTTTGATCCGGTAGTAATTACAGAAAAATATAACAGTATACCCTTTGCTGATATGAATGTTATTTCAGATCTTCCTACAAATGCTTCTTCCGAAGAGTATGAAGTAGTAATCGATAAATACTCTCCTGTAGCTGTCATTTCTGTTGAACGCTGCGGACAAAATACTTTTGGCGATTATACAAATATCCGTGGTAAAAGTATTAAAGACCATACCGCTAACCTGGATTTGCTTTTCGAATTATGCAATAAAAGAAATATCTTGACTATTGGCGTAGGTGACGGCGGAAACGAAATAGGTATGGGGAATATATGCAATGAACTGCATACTATTATCAAAAGTGAACCCTGTAACATCAAAGCTGATCATCTGATTGCTGCAACAGTATCAAATTGGGGTGCATATGCAATCGCATCAAGTCTCCAAAGACTAACTCATAAAAATATAATGCCGCATTTCTCTGAACTGAAAGATTTTTACAGAAAAATGATTGAAGCTGGTTTTGTTGACGGAATTACAGGTAAAAACGAAATGAGCGTTGACGGATTCGATATCTATGATGAAAAAGAGATATACGAGCTTTTAAAAACACAATCCCTTTAAGGTGTTGATTAAGGATACAATTAAAGGTATAATAGTTTAAAATAATTAGTGCGGAGGATTTATAAAATGATTGCACAGCTCGAAAAGCCTGCAAAGGGCGAAAAGATAGCAGTTATGCAGACTAATATGGGAGATATAAAGATTCGTCTTTTCCCGGAAGTCGCACCAAAAGCCGTTGAGAATTTCATCAGCCATGCAGAAAATGGATATTACGACGGACTTATTTTTCACAGAGTAATTAATGATTTCATGATTCAGGGTGGAGATCCCACAGGTACCGGAAGAGGCGGCGAAAGCATCTACGGTCATTCTTTTGAGGATGAATTTGATTTATCAGCTCGAAATTATCGTGGAGCTCTTTCAATGGCAAATGCAGGCCCCAATACAAACGGAAGCCAGTTCTTTATTGTACAGGCTAAAAGCGTTGATGACGGCCTCATTTCACAGATGACAGAGCTTGCTGACAGAGGTTTCCCTGAAGAAGTAACTGAAAACTACAAAAAAATAGGTGGTACACCCTGGCTTGATTTTAAGCACACTGTTTTCGGACAGGTATTCGAGGGAATGGACGTAGTTGACAATATCGCCCAGGTGAAGGTTGGTCCTCAGGATAAGCCTGTAAATGATGTTATTATAGAAAAGATTGTCTTTGAAGTAATCTGATTTTCATTAAATTATAACTTACAAAACTAAAAGCATCCGGTAAAGATAGTTTTCTTTTTCCGGATGCTTTTTGATGTTTTAATTTTTCGAAAACTCACTAAGATATTAGAAATTAAATATTCCGCCAAACTTTACAAACAAAGGTGCGAAAACAAGTGCTACAATAGTCATAAGCTTAATCAGAATGTTTATAGAAGGTCCGGCGGTATCCTTAAATGGATCACCAACTGTATCTCCTACAACTGCAGCCTTGTGGGCATCACATCCTTTTCCGCCGTCCTGACCTTCCTCGATATATTTCTTTGCATTATCCCAGGCGCCGCCTGCATTTGACATAAATATAGCCATCATAACTCCGGTTACAAGAGAGCCAGCAAGCAATCCACCCAAAGCCTCAGCGCCTAAAAGTAATCCCATAAGAAGGGGAGCAGCAACAGCCATAATGCCGGGAACCAGCATTTCTTTTAATGCAGCTGAAGTGGATATTTCAACGCATTTTTTATAATCGGGTTTACCTGTTCCGTCCATTATTCCAGGGATTGTTTTAAATTGTCTGCGAACCTCTTCAATCATATGATTTGCAGCCTTGCCGACTGAAGACATTGTGAAAGCAGAGAAGAGGAATGGGAGCATTCCACCGACAAATAATCCGCAAATAACTTCGGGACTTAAAATGCTTATAGTTTTTAAATGTACAGCCTCGGCATAGGAAGCGAACAGAGCAAGCGCCGTAAGTGCCGCAGAACCGATTGCAAATCCTTTACCAATGGCAGCTGTTGTATTTCCCACAGCATCAAGCTTATCTGTTATCTCTCTTACATTATCATCAAGACCTGACATCTGTGCAATTCCGCCTGCATTATCTGCAATTGGACCATATGCATCAACAGCAATAGTTATACCTGTCGTTGAAAGCATACCTACTGCAGAAAGAGCAATTCCGTAAAGTCCGAAAAATTTATAAGAAATAAGAATTCCCAGCGCTATGCAAAATATCGGTATTGCAGTTGATTTCATTCCTACTGAAAGTCCGCTGATTATAGTTGTTGCCGGTCCGGTTTTTGACTGCTTAGCAATTTCCTTAACGTGTTTATAATCAGCAGAGGTATAAATCTCAGTTATCTCACCTATTAAAATACCAACTACAAGACCTGCTGTAACTGCAAAGAAAGCTTTAAGATTTTCAAACATGAACCAGCTTAAAAAGCCTGATCCTATAAGCACTGCCACTGATGAAACATAAGTACCAACTTTTAAAGCATTGTGTGGATTTGTTCCTTCCTTACCACGAACAAAAAATGTTGATACCGCAGATGCGATAACACCTATTGCTGCAAGAGCGATAGGGAAGATAATGCCGTTAATACCTATGGCTTCTCCACTGGCTGTTACTGCAACAGCACCAAGGGTTATTGCGGATATAATTGAACCTACATATGATTCAAACAAATCTGCACCCATACCTGCAACATCACCAACGTTATCACCGACATTATCAGCAATAACAGCAGGGTTTCTGGGGTCATCCTCAGGTATTCCGGACTCAACTTTACCTACAAGATCTGCTCCTACATCAGCAGCTTTGGTATATATTCCTCCACCGACACGAGCAAACAAGGCTATTGAGGAGGCTCCTAAACTAAATCCGGTCAGTACTGAGATATCTTTTGTTACTATATAGATAAGACTTATTCCGAGAAGTCCAAGTCCAACTACAGACATTCCCATAACTGCGCCGCCGGAAAAGGCTATGGATAAAGCTTTATTCATACCTTTTTCTTTTGCTGCATTAGCTGTTCTCACGTTTGCACGTGTAGCAACAGTCATTCCAAAATATCCGGCAAGGGTAGAGAAAACTGCACCGATAATAAAGCATATTGCAGTTATCCAGTTACCAAGACCAAACCCGATGAGCAAAAACAGTACAGCAGCAAAAATTACAAGTACTTTATACTCTGCACCAAGAAACGCTTTTGCACCTTCACTTATTGCAGAAGCAATTTCCTGCATTTTTTCTGTTCCTGGATTTTGCTTTTTGATCCTCAGCGATGTTATTATCGCATAGACAATTGCAAGAACAGCCGCTGCCGGCGCCAAATAAAGTAGTTTTTCCATAATTCAGCCTCCTTTTAAATACTGAATTTGAATTTACATATTCAGTATTATTCGAGTATGCAATTATATTAACATTCTATAAAGAAAAATGCAACAGTTTATAACTAAAGCTATTTAACTTTTTGTACAAAAATTACATAATCGCTTTTATTGCGAAGTAATCAAGTAATTTTAAAATAAAATAAAGGCTATCGTAAAAATAGCCTTTACTCAGTTTTTTCTTTTATACAACTGCCGAAGAAACGGCGGGAGTATTTTCTATGCATTGCTTTATAAAACTATCCATACAGTTATCATATTTTTCTTTAGCTATATAATAACTTCTTGCATGGCGTGCTCCTTCAACTATCAGAAGTTCCTTTTCGCCGTTGTATGTTTCATAGAGTTCCTTTCCCATATATGTAGGTACAAACGTATCTTCTGTACCATGTATAAAAAGAATTGGCACTGTTGCGTTCTTTAAGAACTCTCTCGGAGAAGCTTCTTTGAAAAGATAGCCCGCTTTCTTTTTACAAATACGACTGGCCATATTTTTTATAACAGAAAGCTTCATTTTGGTCATATCACGTATATTGCACTGTATTTCTTCGTCAGTATCGTTATATCCGCAGTCTTCAATAACGCCTTTTATCTGTTTGGGAACTTTATCGCTTCCTGCCGTCATCATAACGGTGGCAGCCCCCATTGATATACCATGCAGGATGATTTTTATATCACTTCCAAAATTCTCTATAAGATAATTGCACCAACTTAAAACATCAAAATGATCTAAATAACCGAACCCGATATATTTTCCTTCACTTTTACCGTGAGATCTGTCATCAGGAATGAGACAGGCAAAACCTAAATCATCATAATAATGTCTTGCTAAATGACTCATTTCATCACGTCCGTTGCACTGATAACCATGCACAAGGATAACAAACTTCTTATCATTCTTACTGTGTGTCAGAAGCAAACTCTTTAATTTAAGTCCGTCAAAAGAGGTGATTTCTCTTTGTGAAGGATGTTTGGAAATTATATATTCATTATTGATGTTTCTGATATGCTGTCTGTTTCTCTCGTCATCATTTTTAGGAAGCTTGGGAATTTTCGGACGAACAATTATAAAATTAAAAACACAAAATGAAACTGCCAACAGCAGCAAAATAATTACACAAACCAAAATAGCCAAAACCATAAAGAATATCTTCATTTTTTCACCCCGAATTTTGAATAGGTATATTTTAACATAAAAAAATTAATAGGTCTATAAAAATAAGTGAAAACGCACATCGACTTTTTTGCTATACAAAATTCATAAGTTGCTATATTATTTGGATGGCTTTAACTGCGGCTTTTTTCTTGATATGAATGGAGTTTTAGTATATAATTGCAATAACCGTATATTGCGGGGTTTTTACTCAGAGGTGAAATCTAATGGATAATAATATAATTCAAAATATAAAAACAATTCCGGCTGTTGCGCTGAGAGGTCTCGTCATGTTCCCCGGCATGACACTGCATTTTGATGTAGGCAGAAAAAAATCTGTTAAAGCACTCAACAATGCAATGCAGCAGGACAGAAAGATTTTTTTAGTCGCACAGAAAAATATCGGTGACGACAATCCGACTTTCGATGATATGTATAAAATCGGCGTCATCGGTACAGTAAAGCAGATAATAAGACTTCCTAAAAGTGAAAATATTAGGGTAGTAGTAGAGGGTGTTGAAAGAGCAAGAGCTGCTAAAATTATTTCAGACTCTGAATATCTTACTGCATCTGTAATACCAATAGAGGAACCTGAAGTTGAAAAAACTGATGAACTGTATGAGGAAGCTCTTGTAAGACACGCTAAGGATGTTTTTGATGCATATACCGAAAACAGTTCTCAGCTTTCTTCGGACATACTCATGAATGTCCTTGACGCAAAAAAAGCTGGATTTCTTGCAGATTATATTGGATTCAACATAATGCTTGAATATACAGACAGACAAAAAATTCTCGAAATCATCAATCCTATTGATCGTTTGGAATTTGTATGCCGTGTACTTGTCCGTGAAACCGAAATTCTGGATATTGAAGCACAGATTCATGCAAAGGTTCAGCAGCAAATGGACAAAAGCCAGCATGATTATTATCTGCGTGAACAGATGCGTGTAATTGCCGAGGAGCTTGATGAGGACGATGATCCCAAAAAGGAAGCACAGGAATATAAAGATAAAATTTCAGCTCTCAAATTACCTAAAGATTCCGAAGAAAAGCTTTTAAAGGACTGCGACAGACTTTATAAAATGCCTTCAGGTTCTCAGGACGGAGCTGTTTTAAGAACTTATCTTGACACTGTACTTTCTCTTCCTTGGAATAAAGAAACCAAAGATCAAACAGATATCAAAAAGGCTGCAAAGGTTTTGAATTCAGGCCATTACGGCATTGAAAAAGTGAAAGAGCGTATTCTCGAATACATAGCTGTTAAAAAACTCACCAAAACAACCGGTGGTCAGATTCTGTGTCTTGTAGGTCCTCCCGGAGTTGGTAAAACTTCAATTGCTAAGGCTATGGCCGATGCTCTCGGAAGAGAATTTGCAAGAATTTCACTGGGCGGCGTACACGATGAGGCCGAAATAAGAGGTCATAGAAAGACTTATGTCGGAGCAATGCCAGGAAGAATAATAACCGCCATTAAGCAGTGTAAAAGCAGCAATCCTTTAATTCTATTAGACGAAATAGATAAACTTGGAGGAGATCACAGAGGAGATCCATCTTCGGCTCTTCTGGAAGTTTTGGATCCTGCTCAGAACTATACTTTTACAGATCACTATATTGAAATACCCTTTGATTTAAGTAATGTTCTTTTTGTTACAACAGCAAACGATAAATACAGCATACCGGCTCCACTTTTTGACAGAATGGATGTTATAGAGCTTGACAGCTACACAAGAGAAGATAAATTTATAATAGCAAAGAAATATCTCGTACCTGCTCAGCTTAAGAAACACGGTCTCAGCGGAAGTTCTATGAGAATATCCGGCGATGCAATATATGACATTATCGATTCCTATACAAGGGAATCTGGTGTAAGAAGACTCGAACAGCTCATTGCTGCTCTTTGCAGAAAAGCGGCAGTTAAAATTGCAGGTGGCGAATGCGCAAGAGTTTCCGTTAAGGCTGATAACATCGAAACTTTCCTCGGACCTAGAAAATTCAAACCTGAAGAGAAAGCTGGCAAAGATGAAATCGGTGTTGTAACCGGTCTTGCATGGACAAGCGTCGGTGGAGAAACAATGCCGGTTGAAGTAGCTGTCATGGACGGTAAAGGCGATGTAAAACTCACAGGTTCATTAGGCGATGTCATGAAAGAGTCCGCAATGGCTGCAATCAGCTATATCAGAAGCAACTGCGATAAACTTGGAATTGATAAGGCTTTCTATAAAAATAAAGACATCCATATCCATGTCCCAGAAGGAGCTGTCCCGAAGGACGGTCCGTCAGCAGGTGTTACAATTACCACTGCTCTTGTTTCTGCTCTTACAGGAATACCGGTAAGAGGCGATGTTGCTATGACCGGTGAAGTTACTCTCAGAGGACGTGTGTTGCCCATAGGCGGTCTTAAAGAAAAAACCATGGCTGCCTACCGTCGTGGTATAAAAAAAGTGATTATTCCCGCTGATAATGAATCTGATTTAAAAGAAGCAGATCCCAAAGTAATCGAGAATATCGAATTTGTCACAGCGGATAAAATGGACATCGTATTAAAGAATGCACTTGTATGCAGTGAAACTGATAAAGCAGAAATCTGTAAGGAAATATGTGATGAACATTCTGATAATACTATGACAGCAGTGGTAGATAATCATAAAAACGGAAAGCGTTCATCTATCACTCAGTAATTTTAAAGAAAGGGGAGAAACGCACAATGATGTTTGAAAAAGCTGTTTTTGAAGCTTCCTATGGTACTTTCTCTCAGCTTCCTGAATCAGATATGCCTGAAATAGCTTTTGCAGGTCGTTCCAATGTAGGAAAATCCTCACTGCTCAATAAACTTACTAACAGGAAATCACTTGCAAGGGTCAGTTCCTCACCGGGAAAAACTACTACCATTAACTTTTTTGGTGTAGAGAATATTAAGCTGGTTGATTTACCCGGATACGGATATGCAAAAGTTTCACGTGCTGAAAAGCTCAGGTGGTCTGAGCTTATGGAGGGATATTTTTCATCCAACAGAAATATCCGCCTCGTCATTCAGCTAATTGATATGCGTCATCCACCCACAGAAAATGATTTATCAATGCTCTCTTTTCTCATACATACAGGTTATCCCTTTATAATCGTTCTTACAAAGAGTGATAAACTTAATAAAAGCGAGCGTGAAAAAAGGCTGTCGCTTATTAATGAGGAGCTCAAAGAAGTTGGAATAAGCAATGATGTTAAAATCATTCCCTTTTCGGCAACAAAAGGCGAGGGTGTTGATGAAATAAAGGATATTATTGAAAAGTCTGTACTTTGATTTTAGGAGGTTTTTTATGTTTGTTTCAGATTGCTTGAACGTAAACGAAAAAGGTCATTTAGAAATAGGCGGCTGCGATACAATAGATTTAGCTGAAAAGTATGGCACTCCGCTTTATGTCGTTGATGAAAACGAAATAAGAAAAAATTGCCGTGCATTTGTAAAGTCCATTGAGGATAATTATAATGGACACGGAACAGTAGCTTATGCCAGCAAAGCTTTTTCCTGCATGGAGATGTACAGAATCTGCAAACAGGAAAACATGAGCATCGATACTGTTTCAGCCGGTGAAATATATACTGCCCTCAAAGCCGGTTTTCCTGCTGAACGCATTTTTTTCCACGGCAACAACAAAACTCTTGACGAAATAGAATTTGCTCTTGATAACAACGTCGGCAGAATTGTTGTAGATAATCTTACAGAGCTTGAGAAAATCGAAAAGGCTGCTAAAAAAAGGAATATCACTGCAAAAATCATGTTCCGTATTAAGCCCGGTATTGACGCACATACTCACAGCTTTATCAGAACAGGACAGATTGACTCAAAATTCGGACTTGCTCTTGAAAATGGCGAGGCTATGGTTGGCGTAAAAAGAGCACTTGCTTTAAAGAATGTTGAACTTTGCGGTCTTCACTGCCATATTGGTTCTCAAATTTTTGACATTTCTCCCTTTGAGCTTGCAGCAGAAGTTATGATGGACTTTATTGCAAAAATCAAGGAAGAAATAGGTGCTGAAATCAAAGAACTTAACCTCGGCGGTGGTTTTGGTATCAAATACACAGAAGAGGACAAGCCGGCTCCTTACAGTGATTACATGAATCGTGTAGCAGCTGTTATTAAGAAGAAAGCAGAAGAGCATTCAATGGAGCTTCCCTTTATCATTATTGAGCCGGGACGTTCAATTGCCGGAGCTGCCGGAATCACACTTTATACAGTAGGTGCAGTTAAGGAAATAGAAAACGTCAGAACCTATGTTTCAATTGACGGCGGTATGACCGATAACCCAAGATATATCCTCTACCAGTCAACATATGAGATTTTATGCGCTAACAAAGCAAACGAACCTAAGACTGAAAAGATAACACTTGCCGGTAAGTGCTGCGAGAGCGGCGACCTTATTCAGGAAAACGCAATGATTCAGAAGGTTGTTCCCGGAGATACAATTGCGGTTCTTTCAACAGGCGCATACAACTACTCAATGGCTTCCAACTACAACAGAATCGGCAGACCGGCTGTCGTAATGACAAATAACGGTGAGTCAAGGATAATCGTAAAACGTGAAAGCTTTGAAGATTTAGTCAGAAATGACGTTTGATTTATCATTAACTTAAATTAAAAAAGCAGGGCAAACCACCGCTTTATGCGATAAGGTATGTCCTGCTTTTTTATGATGTGATTGTTTTTTTATTTTGTATATGCGAATTTAAGATTCTCTTCGCTCATTTCGATTTCCTTGTTGCAGGCAATCCATGTAGATCTTTCCTGCATACTTTGTCCGCCATGTGATGTGTTAATTCCGCCGTGGTCGGTGGCAATAACAATAAGCCAATCCTCAGTGTCGTAGGTGCTGCGGTTCATAATAGTGTCAAGAACTTCCGCACCAAATCTGTCTGCGTCCTTAGTCGCTGTTATGTAAGCTTCGTTCTGATTGCCGAATCCTGTATCATGGCCTGCATGATCAGTATGTTCAAAGGTAAAGAAAACTACATCGGGATCTTCAAGGGAGGTTTTGTTTGCACCTTCAGGCTTTGCGACATATTTAAGCACCTGATAAAGTGTAGCTTCATCATCAATCTGATGAGTATATGTTATTGGAAGATTGTTCTCGATTGCATATACAGTATCATTAAAATAAGTTTTGTTGGTATGTTCACGCCATGAAGTGGTAAATGATGCAGATTTTCCTTGTTCAGCAAGTTTGGTAAGGAAAGTTTTAACTGATGCATCCTTATAAAGACCGTTGTCAACAATACCGTTATAGTCGCCCCAGCCGCCGGTAAGCATCGCACTCCAGCCGGGAGCAGTCGATGTTGCCTGTTCGTTTACGCCCTTTACTCCGCCGGCAAAAGCGTAATAAAGTCCGCCCATGTCCTTAACACGCATTACAGCGCTGTCAGCGTTATCTTTAATGTTGTTTAATCCGTCTACACGGTAGCCGTCATAACCGATGAAAATTGCCTTTTTAACTGTTTTTCCTTCAGGCAGGGGAGCAGCAAAATGGTCCATAATGAGCTTGTGGATAATTGTCTGAGGCAGTGACTGCTCATATGTATTGTCAAAAATGGACATTGACTTAATTGCCTCAATATACTCGTCATCATTCATTTTTTCTTTTTTGCCGCAGGCACCAAATGAAAAAAGTACTGCCAGTACCAACAGTACAGCTACTGCACGTAATGCTATTTTTTTAACTTTCATATATTTCTCTCCTTTTGTAAATTGATTAAATAATATCATAAAATAATTAAGTGCACAATTGTGAAACAAGCAAATAAAAGCTCATCTCAATTGTGCACTTTGCAAATAAATTATCTGTGTTAAATTACACCTGTGAAACGTAATACTTAGCCTGCGATGTCCAAAGGCGATAATACTTTCCTGTTTCGTCACTGAGCAGCTCATCGTGTGAACCAAACTGGACAATCTGACCTTTATCAAAAACCATGATTTTATCACAGAATCGGCAGGAGGAAAGGCGATGTGATATATAAATGGCAGTCTTTCCTTTGGTAAATCCGTTAAAGCGGCTGTATATTTCAAATTCTGATATTGGGTCAAGTGCGGCAGTAGGTTCATCGAGAACTACAAAGGGAGCATCACGATAAAGCGCACGGGCGATAGCAATTTTCTGCGCTTCACCACCTGAAATTTCGACTCCGTTGTCATCAAGCTTTTTGTAAAGTACTGTTTCTTCTTTTTTATCAAATTCCTTTACTCTGTCGGCAATTCCGGCCTCTTCAAGACATTGCCAAAGCTTTTCTTTATCATATTCTATTGAGGTGCTGACGTTCTGCGAAAGGGGAACGGCAAAAAGCGAAAAATCCTGAAAAACTACGGAGAAAATAGACATATACTCCTGTATATTATATTTTTTGATATTTATTCCATTGAGGAGTATTTCTCCCTCTGTCGGGTCATAAAGACGGCAGAGAAGCTTGATAAATGTACTTTTACCTGAACCGTTAGCACCTACAAACGCAAGATGTTCACCTACTTTGAATTTCATTGATACATTTCTGAGTGCGTAGGAGTCAGAACCGGAATATTTAAAGCTGACATTTCTGAATTCGATTTCATAATCGTTATCGGTTCTTTTTTCAACGGGGAGAGTACCGAAATATCTGTCTGAATCATATTCCTTTATTCTTTTCAAATAGCTTATATTTTTCGCCCATGTTGTGGTCATCATGGGAATCAAAGAAAGCTGTGTTATGGCAGGAATAAGTACAGGAATAATACCTACGATAGCTACAACATTATCAGCGGTAAATGAACCGCTGTATGCTCTCAGAGCAATATATCCGTAGAAAATTCCTATGAGCAATGCCTGAAATACAGAAAGTAGCAAGTTATAATTCTTCACTTCGTTTATTTCGGTAAGACTTAATTCCTTTTCCTCATCTAAATATCTTTGATGCTCATGCTCTATGAAACTTTCAGCGTTATAAACCCTTATATCTTTTGCATTTTTATAATTTTCAGAGAAAACAAACCAATATTTAAACAATCCATAAGTTCTATACATACTGTCCATATGCGACGCTGCAATCTTTGAGAGCTTATTCCCGGTAATTATCATTGCGACTGCACAGAGCATAAAAAGCAGAAGCGTTAAAACTGCTGCGAGCCATGAGGTAGCAAAATGGCTGCTATCGAAAGTCAAAATTTTACTTATGGTCGGAATAATTATTATAAGTGAATATACTAAACCGAAAATTCCATTCAAAACTTCCGATAAACCATAGTAGATGTAAACACCGATTGCGCCGCCATTATTGTTCATAACAACGTTATATGATTTTAATAGATCTTGAAATGCTGAATTTTCAAGTAATGCATAATCTTTTTTTGTCACTATTTCAGAAAAGAACTTTTGCTCGTAAGAACGTATTAGATTAAAATTGTTTGAGTGTATTTCAGCAATAAATTTCTGTAAGTATGAAAAGATAAATACTGTCAAAACAGAAACAACGGCATAAATAGCAATTTCTTTTGGAGGGTTACCAGAAGAAATTTGAGCAGTTATCTGAGCGGAAAACCATACAGCAATAATTACAGACAGATGATTTAGCATAGCGTTCAGAATAAGTATTGGTACAAAGCTTTTAGAAACGGATTTTGAAATTTCCATAGCAAAGCGAAAAGTTTCAAAATTTTCTTTCATTTGTTTCATAAAACTTCACCTCCGCTTATTTCTTCATTATAGTAATAGCTTTGCATATAATACATTTTATAATAGTCGCCTTTTCTCTCCATAAGTTCTTTATGTGTTCCTGTTTCGGTAATTTCGCCGTCTTTTATAAAAATTACCTTATCGCAAAAAGCAGTGCTTGCAAGGCGGTGAGAAATATAAAACGAAGTTCTTCCCTTGGTGATTTCACTGTATTTAGTATAAATATCATTTTCAGCAATGGGGTCGAGGGCAGCGGTAGGCTCGTCAAGAATCATAATAGGAGCTTCTTTATATATTGCACGGGCAAGGAGTAACTTTTGAGTTTCACCGCCGGAAAGTTCTACGGCATCAGGATAAAGGTCTTTATGCAGTCTTGTATTTACACCGCCGGGAAGAGATTCTATTTTTTCGCTTAAGTCTGCAAATTCAATAACTCTGTTCAGTTTATCTTTGTCAACGTCTTCACATAATGCAATGTTCTTTTCAATAGATGCCGGCAAAGTGAAGATATCCTGAAATACTGCTGAAAAAAGTTTGCAGCGCTCCTTTTTATTTAAACTGCTTGCATCTTTTCCGTTAATAAGGATTTTTCCCTTTGTTGGATTATAAAATCCTAACAGCAGCTTCATAGCGGTTGTTTTACCCGCTCCGTTCATACCGACAATAGCCACCTTTTCGCCTGCTGAGGCTTTAAAATTAAAATCTTTTATTACATCTGTCTTTCCGTTATAACTAAAGCTGACGTTTTGAAACTCTATTTCACATTTAGATGGAACTTCTTTTATAATTTCAACTGCCTTTTCATCATCTTCCAAATCAAGATATTTTCTGAAATCATCACAGTAAAGATGTGAACGGTAAATCACATTAATATCGTTGGATATTGCTGTTATCCAGTTTGCAGCTCCTGTTATTACAGAATAATAAAAAGCAAAATCACCGGCAGACAGTTTTTCGTGTGAGTAAAGGTATATTAATACTCCGAAAACTGCTCCGTCCCGAAGAAATATAAGAAGTGCTGCCGCAAAATTCAGAAAATTCTTTTTTTTCGTATACTGCTTGAGGAACGTTTTTTTATCATAAATAAGTATGTCTATTAAAGGAGAAAACCATGAAACGATATTAAAAATTCTCATATCTTTTGCCGGCTTTGGATTTGAGGATTCTCTTGAAAGATAATATGTTTTCATTGTATTGGAATCCAAGTCACGCAAAACCTTAATATCATTTTCTGTCAAAGCTAAGCCGATAAATAAATTTATAATTCCTGCTATAAGAGTTATTACGATAATAAGCGGATCTGCCAGAGCAATTATGGCCATAAAAGCCGAAACTCCTGAAAAAGTTATAATTACTTGACAGCAGCTGCTCATTATTATAGCTGCTCCATCCACTGAATTTCCAAACATGCGTTCGGCTTTTAATAAAATTTTGTGTTTTTCATAATTTTCAAGATTTTCATAATCTGTTGAAAGATTTTTTGCCAAAAATCTATTTTCACAATAGTCAAACCTTAAACGGTTTGAAAAGAAATAAAAATAGATTTCATAGTATTTCTGCATTGCACCAAAAATAATGTTCAGCACTGCAAAAGCTAAAACAGCGGTAACGAGAACTTCCGGCGAAACATTGCCGGTTATGGTATCCACAAGTACTTTAAACATTACCGTAGCTGCAAGAGGGGAGAGGATACTGGGAATTATCTTACAGAGCATTGTTCTGTAAACCTTACCGCCGTAGTCACGGTTTTCCTGTCTGAGCATATCAAGACAGTATTTTGTGTTCTGCCAAAAGGTATATTTAGTCTTTTCTTTTTCTTTCAAGGTGCTCACCTTCCTTCACGTGAACTATACCATAAAATGCATTTAAAAAGTAAAAATGTGCACGAACGGTATCTATTCGTGCACGAACGGTCAAAGTGGGAGCATAACTTCCGTTGCAAAGACATCTTTTTCATCCTGACGGTTGACATATCCAGAATATTTTGCGGCAATTGAGTCTATTCTTTTTAAACCATATCCGTGGCTTTTTCCTTTTGTAGAAAAATACTCTTTGCCGGATTTCTTGAGTTTTCCGCCTACGGAATTTGTAACGGAAATATAAAGCTGTCCTTTAAATACTCCTATGTATATTCTTATAAATCTGTCTTCTTCATTTTCAATCTGCATTACCGATTCAATAGCGTTATCTATAAGATTACCGATTACAGCACATAAATCGGTTTCAGTAACTGTCAGTGTGGCCGGAACATGTGCGTCCGCCTTGATATTTATTCCTTTGCCTTTCGCAGAAACAAGCTTACTGTTAAGTATAGCGTCAATCATCACGTTACCAGTTTTAAGGACAGTATCAATTTCCATTAAATCTGCATTGAGAGTTTTAAGGTAATTGTCAAGTAAATCATATTCTTTCATCTGCAAATGCGCTTTCATAGTCTGAATATGATTTTTATAGTCATGCCTCCATCCTCGCACCTGACGGTACATACTCTCAACTTCTTCATAATGCTGTTTTAAAAGTGCGTTTTGGTAATCCTCAAGTTTCTTATCGGTGTAGTATTTAATCATAAATCTTACAGTAAAAAAAATCAAAATAAGAAACAATACTGCCGCACAGACAATTATAAATATCTTCATTATATCTTCCCCTTATAGTAAGAAATAAAAGAATCATTTACATCGTTATACATTCTGCGGCTTATGGGAACTGTTTTGCCGCTATCCAAGAGAACTTCGTATTTTTTAATTAGTTTTACGCATTTTAAATTTATTCCATATGAACGGTGACATTTGACAAATTTATCCGCAGAAAACTTTGCCATAACCGCATTCATGCCGCTTTGTACTTCCAGAGCTCCGCTTTCAGTATAAACAGATGTACTGTGAGAAAACGCCTCAAGATATTCTATTTCATCCTCATAGATAGCTATTGTTTCTCCGTCAATTTCCAAAACGATCTTTTTATTATCAGAAGTATTATTTCTATCAGAAGCCGCTGAAAGAGCATCAAAAAGTCTGTTTTCATCAATAGGTTTTAAAAGATAATTGATGGCGTACACATTATAACCTTCACCTATGAAATCGGATATACCGGTAACGAATATAATACTGATTTTATCATTCAGTTTTCTAAGTTCTTTCGCAAGTTCCATACCATTCTGTCCCGACATTTGTATATCGAGTACAGCAATATCAAATCGGTTTTTGCCGTATTCAAACCAAAATTCTTCCGCACTTTCAAAAAAACTGAGAACACATGGTTTATTCATTGTATCGGACCATTTTTTAATAACATCGCTAAGATATTCGAGCTGACTTTTTTCATCATCACAAACAGCTATATTAATCATTATATTACTTTACAACCTCCGAAAACTTTATAAACATCTATTACATTATAGAAATATTAAGCTAATATTTTTAATAATTATTTATTTTAACATAAAACAATCCGTTATGCCATAGGAATATCTGTTCAGAAAACATATTCAAATTTCTCAAACTGAAAATTTAACCTTTAAAAATTGACAGTTTATTGTTTTTTTATAACGTTCTTATTCATTATTTTGACTATTGTTTTTTGCGTTTATGGTGTTATAATTAATGACAGATTTTAAGTCTTGCTTTTATTGTGAGGTGGAATTATGGATGATATGCTCAAGGTATTAATGGATATGGATGCGGCCGCAAGAGAACGCACCGATGAAGTTAAGGCCATGAAAGATAATAATCAAAGCAAGCTTGCTGCACAAAAATCAGAAATAATTGAGAAAAAGATGAAGCAAGCGCAATCACAGGCAGATAAATTTGCCGGTGAATTAGCTGAAGAAACCGAAAAGCGCATTGAAGAAATTAAAATCAAAAGCGAAAAATCACTTTCGGATATGGAAAAGCTTGCCGATGAAAGTCGAAAAAAATGGGTTGACGAAATAGTTGCAAGAGCTTTGAGCAATTAATTTCTTTAATAATTGAGAAAGGAAGGTGAGTTCCTTATGCTTTCAAAGTTTGCAGCTAACTCCATTATGGCAAAAGCCCATGCTTTATACGGGCGCAAGCTGACATCAAAGAATTACAGTGATTTGCTTGCATGTAAAAGCGTAGGGGAAGCGGCTTCTTACTTAAAAACACGTACAGCTTATGCTGAGGTTATGGAAAACTGTGCTGCAGCTTCTCTTCACAGAACACAGCTGGAAACCATATTAAAACAAAGGGTATTTAATCAGTGCATATCACTTTGTAGATATGAGATGTCCATAGGTCAGGACTTTTATAAGTATTTTATGATTCAAGGGGATATCGAGCAGATAATAACCTGTCTGCGTTTGCTTTCCACTTCTGATCCTAATGATTATCTTATGATTGTACCTGATTTCTTTAATCAGCATACAGAAATCGATTTGTACGCACTTGCATCCGCAAAGAACATGAAAGGTGTTCTGGAAGCTCTCAATGGGTCTCCATACAGGGCGGTAATAGAACCTTATTTTACGGAAGATATAGACAATATCAGCATAACACAAATCGAAACTGCACTGGAAGAGTATATGTATTCAGAAATAGAAAAGCTTATAGTTTCTTCTTTCCCGAAAAAAACCGGTGAAGAGATTATGGACTTTTTCAAAGCACGAGCCGATTTATTATACATTGTACGGTTGTACCGTATAAAAAAGTTTTACAAAAACAATGATAATATCTTTTGGGCAATGCATGCTGAACACAAATATTCTTTACTCAGCAAAAGAGTACTGGATGAAATGAAAAACGCTAAAACCTGTGATGAGCTTATGGCTGTTGTAGACAAAAGCTTGTACGGCAGCGATTTCAGACGTTTTGAATTTAAATATATTGAAGATTGCGTACAGCGTGTAGCGTTTTATCGCAGCCTGCGCAATTTCCGATATTCAACAAATCCTTATCTTATCATGCTCTGTTACGTCTATTTGGCGGAAACCGAACTGGATAACGTTATTCACATTATAGAAGGTATACGTTACGATGTTCCAAGAGAAGAAATAGCCTCTCTTCTTGTCGGAGCTGATTGACATGTTAGGGGGTTAAATTTTGGCAGTAGAAAAAATGAAACTGGTGAAGGTTGTCGGCGTTCTGAGTCATCTTGATGAGTTTCTTTCCGCAGCATGCGCAGAGGGATTCTTCCAGCCTGAACAGGCGACGCAATTTATTTCATCAAGTCTTGGATTTGAAGCACTTTCTGAAGAAAATCCCTATTCGACTCTTCTTCAGAAAATTGAAGAGCTTGCTTCCGCTTCAGGATTTGAACTTAAATCCGTAAAAGTGGATCCGCATGACATGAATTTTTCTGAAGATTCTAAAGGTTACATTTACGATCTTGCAGATAAATTTGCTAAACTTAATGATGAACGCAAACAACTGGAAGAACAGCTGAAAACCTGTGAAGTGGCAATTGAACAGTATAGCCATTTTACCGGGCTTGATATGAACCTTGAAAAGATTCTTAATTGCGAATACATTAAATTCAGATTCGGTCACATGCCCAAGGAGTCAAAAATCAAACTGGCTGCTTATTCGGATGATGCAAGTTTACTGTTTGTTCCATGTTCATCGGATAAAACAGAGGAGTGGGGCGTATACTTTGCTCCAAAAGAAAAAATAGCAGAAGTCGACAGAATTTTTGCTAAACTTGCTTTTGAAAGACTGCGAATTCCGCTTGCAGTAGGTACTCCCGAAGAGATCATTGCGGCTATTAATGAAAACATTGAGATACTTCGCAGTGAGATAAAAGAGTGCGGAGAGAGAGCTTTGGAAAACTGGAATAAGGAAGAAAGCAAATGCAACCTTGTTTATTCTCAGCTTAAGTATCTATCATTACTGTTTGAACTGAGGAAATTTGCCGCTGTTTATTATGATGGATTTTTCAATCTTAACTGGTTTTTCTATACCGGATGGATTCCGGAAAGCAAAACCGATGACTTTGAAAAATTAGTCAAAAAAATAGATACTCTTTCCTTTGAATCAGAAACAGTATCTTCTGAGAGCAAAGTTCAAGCACCGACAAAGCTCAAAAACAAACGAATATTCCGTCCGTTTGAGTATATCGTTGAGATGTTCGGTGTTCCGTCTTCCGATGACGTCGATGTAACTTCTTTTGTTGCAATAACCTATACAGTTATGTTTGGACTCATGTTCGGTGACTTAGGTCAAGGTTTTGTGCTTGCCGTTGCCGGTTTTATCATGTGGAAATTCATGCACATGGCAATGGGTAAAATCCTCGTTCCATGCGGAATATCGGCCATGGTTGCCGGAACAGTATACGGTTCATTCTTCGGATATGAACACGCTTTGGATCCACTTTATCACGCCCTTGGATTTGCCGAAAAGCCTGTGGACGTAATGGATTCGATCAATGGTATGCTTTTAATGGCAATAGGTATAGGAATCGTCTTGCTGGTATGCTCAATGCTTATATTCATGTATAAGAGCATAAAAAATAAACGGATTGGCGAAGCGTTGTTCAGTCAAAACGGACTTGCCGGAATTGTACTGTACTTATGCGGAGTATGTTTCGTACTAGATTTTATGGGTGCAGAAAGTTTCCTTCCAAAGCCGGTGTTCATTGCTGGAATGCTTATTTCCATTTTAGTGATTTTCTTTAAAGAAATCCTTATCGGTCTTGTTGACAAGCATCCGGACTGGAAGCCTGAGAGTATAGGAGATTTCATACTCGAAAATGCTTTTGAAATTTTTGAGTACATCCTTTCTTTCTTCAGCAATACCGTTTCTTTCCTGAGAATTTCAGCATTCGTGCTTGTTCACTCAGGTATGATGATGGCCGTTTTCGCAATAGCAAAGGACGGCAATATCATCGTTGTCATTCTCGGCAATATTCTCGTTATGTGTCTTGAAGCATTGTTCGTCTCAATTCAGGCAATGCGTCTTGAATATTACGAACTGTTCAGCCGTTGTTATTCAGGTGAGGGCAGAGCCTTTGAACCTGTAAAAATAAACTAAAAACTCTAACATAATCGGAGGTATTTAAAATGTCTGCAATTATTTACACTATGATTATCATTCTTCCTATCGCTTTCCTTACTTTTTCAATTTACCGTATGTTCAAAAAGCAGTCCGAAGGCCAGGCTGTTAAAAAGTCCCTTAAATCACATTTTGCTGGACTTGCTGTTTTAGCTGTACTTATGGCTTGCCTCGCATTTACAGCTTCCGCTGCAAATGAAAACGACAAGGCTCCCGCTGATAACGCTACTGTTGCGACTCAGCAGGAAACAGAGAAGACCGCTCAGACTTCTCAGGATTCCGGTAAAGGTCTTGTTATGATCGCTGCCGGTCTCGCTATGGGTCTTTCAGGTATAGGCGGCGGTATCGCTGTTGCTGCCGGTGCTCCCGCAGCTATTGCTGCTACCAGTGAGAACCCCAAATCATTCGCTAAATCCATGATTTTCGTTGCTCTTGGTGAAGCTATTGCTATTTACGGTCTTGTTATCGCTATTATGATAATGAACAGCTAACTAAATCTTTAATTCACGGTGGTGATTCTATGCGCTTTTTTCTTGTAAGTGACAATAAAGATACATTGGTGGGTATGCGCCTTGCCGGTATTCCGGGGGTAGTTGTGCATACTCCGGAAGATACACAGGCAGCTCTTGAAAAAGCTATTGAGGATGATAATATAGGAATTGTTCTTATAACTGAAAAACTTGTCAAGCTCTGTCCTGAACTTGTATCACAGCTTAAAGAAAGCCATGAGAAACCGCTTCTTGTTGAAATTCCTGACCGTCATGGTTCCGGAAGAGGAAAAGACTCAATTACAAGATATGTAAGAGAGGCTATTGGAATAAAGATTTGAGGTGAAAGCTGTGCTTAATCATGAAGAAAGACTTAAAAGTTTTCTTGACTCAATTAACCGTGAAACTCAAGAAAATTACAATAAAGTTTTAAGCGAAATTGAAGAGCTTAACAAAAAAGAGCTTTCTCAGGCTGAAGAGTATGCAGAAAAACAAGCTCATGATTTTTTGAATAAATCCATTGCAAACAGCAAATCTGATGCTAATAATAAAATTGCCGGAGAATTATCAGCAGGAAGAAAAAAATTAAGCGAACTGAGATCTAAAATAACCGCTGAAGTTTTTAACGATGCAAAAAAAGAATTAACTGCTTTTGCTGAAAGTAAAGATTATGATGCTTTCATCGAAAAAAGTGCTCAGGCGCTTTATGATTTGCTTGGTAACGGAGCAAAAGTATATGTAAAAGAAAATGATATGAAACTTGCAGAATTAATATCAAAGGCTTTCAACAATGACTGCACCGTTTTAGCTGATAATGATATTGCAATCGGCGGTTTAAAGGCACAGAATGCTGATGGAACACTCATCGCAGATGACACTTTGGATACAAGACTCAGCCAGCAATATGAATGGTTCTTGTCCAGCTGCAATTTGAGTATAGAACTTCAATAAGGGGGTGTTTCTGTGTCAGAAAATTTTATTTATGGAATCAACGGACCTGTTGTTACTGTTAAGGGAAAAACAGATCTACAGATGCTCGAAATGGTTTATGTAGGTGAGGCCGGACTTGTAGGCGAAGTTATTGGACTTGATGATAACGCTACTACAATCCAGGTTTATGAAGAAACAACAGGACTTAAACCCGGTGAAAAGGTTGTTTCCACCGGCGGACCAATGTGTGTAACTTTGGGACCTGGAATCATTACAAATATTTTTGACGGTATTGAAAGACCTCTTGGTGCTTTGGAAGAGCATTTCGGTGCGTTTATCGGTAAGGGAACATCTGTTTCCTCTCTTGATACAGAGAAAGAATGGGATGTTACTGTTACTGTTTCAGTAGGGGAGCATCTTAAAGGCGGAGATATTTACGCTACATGCCCCGAAACAGCAATTATAACTCATAAAGTCATGGTTCCTCCGGAGCTTGAAGGTGAAGTTATATTCTGCGCTGAAAACGGCAAATACCGCTTAAATGATACAATTATAAAAATCAAAGACGCAAAGGGTACGGAACATGACTTAACTCTTTGTCAAAAGTGGCCTATCAGAACACCTCGTCCTGTAGCTAAAAGACTTCCGTCCAGTAAACCTCTTATTACAGGACAGAGAATTATAGATACCGTTTTCCCAATTGCAAAGGGTGGCGCAGCAGCTATACCCGGAGGATTCGGTACAGGCAAAACAATGACACAGCATCAGCTTGCAAAATGGTGCGATGCAGATATCATTATTTATGTTGGCTGCGGTGAGCGTGGCAATGAGATGACTCAGGCTCTTACAGAATTCGGTGAAATTATGGACCCGAAGTCAGGAAGACCTCTTACTGACAGAACTGTTCTTATTGCAAACACATCCAACATGCCTGTTGCTGCCCGTGAAGCGTCTATATATACAGGTATCACTTTAGCTGAATATTACCGTGATATGGGCTATCATACAGCTATAATGGCAGACTCAACTTCTCGTTGGGCGGAAGCTCTCCGTGAAATTTCAGGCCGTTTGGAAGAAATGCCCGCTGATGAAGGTTTCCCGGCATACCTGCCGTCACGTCTTGCAGAGTTCTATGAACGTGCCGGTTATGTTGAAACGTTAAACGATAAAGAAGGTTCAATTACAATTATCGGTGCTGTTTCTCCTCAGGGTTCTGACTTTTCTGAGCCTGTTACACAGAATACAAAGCGTTTTACACGTTGCTTCTGGGCTCTCGATAAGTCTTTAGCCTATGCCAGACATTATCCGGCAATTAACTGGAACAACAGTTACAGTGAATATATCAGCGATTTGTCAAAATGGTATAACGAAAACATCGGCGAAGATTTCCTTAAATACCGTGAAGAGATTTGCTCAATTCTTCTTGATGAAAACTCTCTTATGGAAATAGTAAAGCTTATCGGTGCTGACGTGCTTCCTGACGATCAGAAGCTTGTCATTGAAATCGCACGTGTTGTAAGAGTCGGATTTTTACAGCAGAATGCTTTCCATGCTGATGATACATTTGTTTCCCTTGAAAAGCAGATGAAAATGATGCAGGTAATTCTTCATCTCTATCATAAGTGCAAAAAGATTGTTGCAAAGCAGATTCCGATTTCAAAGATAATTCAGCTTGGTGTTTTCGACAAGCTTGTAAAAATGAAGTATGATATTCCCAACAATCGTCTTGATATGTTTGACGAATACATTACTGAAATTGACAATGCGCTGGCAGCTTACCTTAAGTAAATAGCGCAGGGGAGGCTGAAATTATGATATTAGAGCATGTTGGGCTCAACAATATTAATGGCTCACTTATTGTTCTTGACGGCGTTAAAAACGCTGCTTATGAAGAAATGGTGGAGCTTAAACTTGACAACGGAACAAGCAGGGTAGGCCGAATTGTTAAAATAGACGGAGAAAGAGTAGTTATTCAGGTTTTTGAAGGTACAAAAGGTCTTTCAATGGTAAATACAAAAACTGTACTTACAGGAAAGCCTATGGAGATGAAACTTTCAAAGGATATCCTCGGCCGTGTTTTTGACGGACTTGGCCGCCCCATTGATGATATGGGTGATATTTATCCTGAATGCAGCCGTGATGTTAACGGTGCTCCTATTAACCCCATTTCCCGTGTTTATCCCAAAAACTATATCAATACCGGCATTTCTTCCATAGATGCTCTTGCTACACTTATTCGTGGACAGAAGCTTCCGATATTCTCTGGTTCTGGTATGAAGCACAACGAGCTTGCTGTTCAGATAGTAAGTCAGGCTTCGATTGCCGATGACGAGGATTTTGCTATCGTTTTCGCCGCTATGGGTGTTAAAAACGATGTTGCCGAATATTTCCGTAAATCCTTCGAAGAAGCAAACGTTATGGATAAGGTCGTAATGTTCCTTAACCTTGCCAATGACCCGATTATAGAGAGAATCATCACACCTCGATGCGCTCTTACAGCAGCTGAATATCTTGCATTTGAAAAGAATATGCATATTCTTGTTATTCTTACCGATATGACCTCATATGCTGAGGCTTTGCGTGAATTCAGCTCTTCAAAAGGTGAGATACCCGGAAGAAAGGGATTCCCTGGATATCTTTATTCTGATCTGGCTTCTCTTTATGAACGTGCAGGTATCGTTAAAGGCAAGGCAGGTTCTGTTACTCAGATACCGATTTTGACAATGCCCAATGATGATATTACACATCCTATTCCTGACCTTACAGGTTACATCACCGAAGGTCAGATAGTTCTTGACCGTGAACTCGACGCTACCGGAATTTATCCTCCTGTAAGCGTTCTTCCGTCACTTTCACGTCTTATGAAGGACGGTATCGGTGCAGGATATACCAGAGAAGACCACAGTGCACTCTCTAATCAGCTTTTTGCAACATATGCAAAGGTACAGGATGCAAAAGCTCTTGCATCAGTTATCGGTGAAGATGAGCTTTCTGTTTCAGATAAGCGTTTGATGACTTTCGGACGTGAGTTCGAAGAGCGTTTTCTTAATCAGGGCAACGAGAATCGTTCAATAGAAGAAACTCTTGACTTAGGCTGGGAACTGCTTTCCATGCTGCCTAGGGAAGAGCTTGACAGAGTTGATGAGGAAACTCTTAATAAGCATTATAAAGGCTGATTGTATTTTAACCACAGAAAGGAGCGTTGAATTTTGGCAGTAAAAGTTTTTCCGACAAAGGCAAACCTCATGAATGCAAAAAAATCTCTTGAGCTTGCAAAACTCGGATATGACCTTATGGACAGAAAAAGAAATATTCTTATTCGAGAAATGATGTTGCTTATAGATAAAGCCGGAGAAGTTCAGCAGAAAATTGATTCAACGTATTCCCAGGCTTATGCGGCGCTTCAGAGAGCCAACATTACTTTAGGTATGTGTGAAGAGTTTTCAGGAGCAACTCCTATTGACGACGGATTAAAAATTGATTATAGAAGTGTAATGGGCGTTGAGCTTCCGACGGTACAACTGGAAGATTCAAAGTTAGATCTCAGATATGGCTGGAGCGACACAAACTCGCAGCTTGACGAAGCATATTTGAGGTTTGATGAGGTTAAAAAGCTGACTGCAAGATTGGCAGAAGTCGAAAGCAGCGTTTATAAACTTGCAAATGCTATAAAGAAAACTCAAAAACGAGCAAATGCGCTCAGTAATATAATCATTCCGCAATTTCAGGAAACAATAAAATATATAACTGAAGCTCTTGAAGAAAAAGAACGTGAAGATTTCTCTAGATTAAAAGTTATTAAAAAGCAAAAGGAGTCTGAATAATTTTCTTCCGCATATACAAGACAATGCAACTTTTAATACACCTGCTTATTTAAAATATAGGTAGGTGTATTGCTATATAATAAACACTTGACTTTTGTAAGCGTATTGATTTATATTTAAGTTGTATACTTTAAGTAATGTACTATGGGGTGAAAATTATGACATGGTTTCTTATAGGAATATGCGTTTTATTAATAGTAGCGATTATTATTCAAAAAGTTAAAATAAACGATAAAGAAAAAGAGTTAGAGAAAATTAGCGATGAGATAAATAAAGATATAAACGAAAATATTGCTTTCAATCAATATTACAGAAAGAACTTAATGACAAAAAACGAATGGTCTTTTTATAAATCACTGAAACCAATAGCTGATAAACTTAATTACAGTATTCTTGCAAAAGTTCGTGTTGCAGATTTAATTGGCATAAAAAATGGTGTAACTAATAGCGAATGGCATATTGCATTTAACAAAATAAGCAGAAAACATATAGATTTTATATTATGCAAACCTGAAAATTTATATCCTATGTTACTTATTGAACTTGATGACAATTCACACAATGAGGAAAAGCAAAAACAACGTGATGAATTTATTGAAAAATTATATAAAAATACTGGCTATAAACTTTTAAGAGTAACAAGTGCGTCAGGAATTGAAGAAAAAAATAAAAAAAGCATTAGAGGAATAAAAAAACAATTAAGGCCGTATGACACAGAAATGCCACACGCCTTAAAAAATTATATTCTTTTAAGGATTGGCAAGGGGCAAGCGGTTGTTTTTTTGCTTCGCAAAAACTTCACCGTCAAGCCTGACTTACTGCCAAGGGGAATTAGAGCGAACTATACAAAATTAATATTTTGTATAGTTGAGTGGATAGAAAAAACGTTTTTGTTAATTCGATTCTTGTGCATCAATATTTATAGTTCTTTTGTATTTTTATTTTGCCTGTAAATCAGCCATTATAAATATTTTCTGTAATCGAATTAGTTATCATCCACTGAATCAATTTTAAGTTTAATTTTTCTTGTCAAACGCTTTTTCATCCCATCATATTTCTTATTGTATTAATTTTTTTGATTTCTATAATTTTTATTTTTATATTCTCAAATTTATTTGATTGGCTGGTTTTATTATGAAGACAGACTTTTTATTTGAATTGCCGCCTGTTGTTATCCAATACGTAAACTACTTAAGCGGTGTTAAAAACAAATCGGAATTGACTATAACTGAATATGCTACTGACTTAAGAACCTTTTTTAGATTTATCAAACTTAATTACGGATTGGTTCCCAGGGATACTGACATCGAACAGATATCTATTAAAGATATTGACGAAAACTTTGTTAAAAAAATCACATTGAACGACGCTTACGCTTTTCTGTCATACTGTAACTTGGAAAGAAATAATTCAGCAGTTACCAGAGCTCGTAAAGTTTCTTCTCTTAAAGGCTTTTTCAGATTTTGTACAGTTCAGCTTGGATTTTTTACCGACAGTCCGATGCGTGAACTTGATGTTCCAAAAATCAAAAAATCTCTTCCAAAATATTTAACTTTGGACCAAAGCATTACTTTGCTTAACAGCGTAGATGGAAAATATAAGGAGCGTGATTATTGTATTTTAACTCTTTTCCTCAACTGCGGTTTACGATTATCTGAGCTTGTCAGTCTTAATTGCTCTGATATAAAGAGTAATGGAACTATGGTCGTCACAGGTAAAGGCAACAAGGAACGTACTATTTATCTCAATGATGCCTGCAAAGAAGCTATAAAAAACTATTTGAGAGTACGTCCAGTTGATGGAGTTAAAGATAAAGATGCATTATTTATTAGCAGATTAAATAAAAGAATAGGTCGCCAGGCAGTGCAGCTGCTTGTCAATAATCTCCTTGAAAAATGTGGTTTAAAGGATCAGGGAATTTCCGTGCACAAATTGCGCCATACTGCAGCTACATTAATGTATCAATATGGACATGTGGACATTGTACTTCTGAAGGAGATTCTTGGACATGAAAGCCTGAGCACAACTGACATTTACACTCATGTTGTCAATGACCAGTTAAAAGATGCTGTTGCCGCTAACCCTTTATCAAAGCAAAAACCGCCTAAAAATTGAACACTCCGGCAAATAACTTATTTACAATTCCATCTGTAAAAGCAGATACAGCAAATAGCATTAAATAAAATATTTGCCTTACTGCAAATATTTTTATTTTTTCTGCACCGCCTTTTGGTGCTCCCGAATTTACACAACTGCTCAAAGTATATAGTGACATTTTAAATGAATCTGAAACCGCATAAATCAGTGCTATAAATGATATTAAGGCTCCGGGGAATATTATCAGAAAACAATAGCCGATACCTTTTATTCCGTATATCGAGTAAATGTAACCGGTTACAAGCCCTATTCCAAGACCTCTGATTACAGGAATGACAGTTACAAAGGGAATTCCTATTATACATAAACCAAATAATACATTTATCAGCCAAAACGCACATGATACTTTCAGAGAATTTATAACGGAAGCGCCAATACTCTGATTTTCTCGCACTGAGTAGAATGAATCAAACATCCTGCTTACCTGATCCAAAATACTCTCATTCCCGTTTTTGGCTACAAGTACTCCTATTAATAAGCCTGATAACAATAAAATTGAGAACATTAATATCTCACGCCTAATGGGAAGCTGTGAAACTCTGTTTTTTGAATAATATAAAGATTTTCTGCGTTGTTTCAAAATGATATTTGACCTCCTTTTTTGTTACAATAATTCATTATTTAACTTTTTTTCGTATATTCGCTGCTGCAATTCCTCCTGCAATTGAACACAACACTTGTACAGCGAGAGTTATAATAAAAACATAACTGATGCTTCCTTTGTTCAGCGCAACAATAAATGCAGCAGATATTGCCATAATCGGAACAGCGGATATGAATCCAGTTGCAATTCCGTTTTTTCTTTTAGGTCTTACAGCTATAAAACCAGCTGCAAAAGCAGATATTGCAAATGACAATATTGAAAGAAATGGAATTATACTATTCGAAACTCCTGATTTAACAATTATAAGTGCAAAAAAGGAAAGAATAGCACATAAAATTATTAGTTCACCTATGAATGCAAATAGATAAATTTTATAGTTATTTTTGGAATTATCCTTTTCAGAATTTCTAGTTTTTCTTTTTTTCATAAAAAATCACCTCATATCCACTAAAAGGATATGAGGTGAACTTGTTTTATATTACTAGTTTAAAAGAAGATTATTCTTCTTCTTTTTTCTTTTTCTTTTCAGCCTTTGCCTTTTCAGCAGCTGCCTTAGCAGCCTCTCTCTCCTGACGGTCACGCTCCATAGCTGTATTGTTTGCCTGAACAGCCCAACGTGTGATTTTCATCTTATTTCTGTCAGCACCAGTTTCAATTATAAGAGAATCATCTTTAACAGTAACGATGCGTCCCATAATACCGCCAATAGTTGTAATTTCATCGCCAATCTTAAGATTGTTTCTCATTTCCTGCTCAAGCTTCTGCTGCTTTTTCTGAGGACGAATCATCATAAAATACATGAGAGCAAAAATAAGTATCATCGGCACAATCATCATAAGTGATGATGAACTTGAAGTAGCCTCTGCTGCTAAGAACTGTAAATTAAACATTAATAAAATACCTCCAAAAAATTCTGCGTTTTTATTATACAATTAAATGAGTTAAGTTGCAAGATTTATTTAGTTAACAATCAATGAATTTTGGCAAATTCGAGCATTTCTTTTGCAGTTTTAAGCTGTGCAGAAGTAATTTCTCCACCATAAACCATTCTTGCAAGTTCAAGCTCACGATCTTCGATATTAAGCTGCTTGACAGTTGTATATGTTCCTGTGTCATCAGAACTTTTTTCAATAAGATAATGACTAGCCGCAAAGCTTGCAATCTGAGGAAGATGAGTTACACAGATAACCTGACGGAAAGCTGAAACTTCCTTTAATTTCATAGCAATTTTAATGGCAGCATTACCGCTTACCCCTGTGTCTATTTCATCAAAAATAAGTGTATCTATACTATCATTCTTTGAAAGAACATTTTTAACTGCCAGCATGATCCTTGAAAGTTCACCGCCGGAAGCTATTTTTGAAATTGGTTTGAGCTTATCACCAACATTTGTTGAAATCAAAAATTCCACAATATCAAAACCATTTGACGATAAATTGCCTTTTTCAAAAGAAACACTGAAATGTACAGACGGCATATTGAGAAATACAAGCTCTTTTTCAATGTTCTTTGAAAATTCATCAGCAGCTTTTTTTCTCTTATCGGAAATATTTTCTGCCATTGCGATGCATTTTTCAAGCAGTTTATTGTATTCATCTGTCACCTGATTTATAAGCTCATCAGACGATTCAAGCTTTTGAAGCTCTGTTTCTATTTTGGAAAGATAAGAGAGCATTTCTTCTTCAGTATCACCGTATTTCAGTGACAGACGATACAGAAAATCAAGTCTTTCCTCGATTTCTTCAAGCTCTTCGGGATTATAATCAATCTGTAAAAGGAAATCATTCAGATCATTCTTAAGTTCTCCAATGGAATAAAGAGTTTCTCTGAACTGAACAAGGAAATCCTGAATTTCTCCGAAATATGGCTGTATTCCTTCAAGACGGTTAAGAGCGTCAGCCATTATAGAAAAAGTTCCATGTTCGCCTGCAGATTCATTTCCATTAATGCAGTTATAGGTATAATTTAATGCCGAAGCTATTTTTTCAGAATTTAAAATTGCATTTTTTCTCTTGGTAAGCTGTTCTCTTTCACCGATTTTTATATCAGCCTGAGAAAGCTCTTCTATTTGAAATCTCCAAAGCTCCTCAGATTCCTCTTCTGCTTCAGCTTCTTCCTTTAATGCAATTAATTCTCTTCTTATTTTCTTTAATTTTACAAACTCTTCTTTGTATTCATTAAGTTCCTGCGAAATACCGGCTATTGCATCAATGAATCCACAATGAGTAGAAGCATCAAATAAAACTTGATTGTCATGCTGACCGTGTATATTTATCAAATTAACAGCAATTTTTCTGAGCATAGCAGCGGTAATCGGCATACCGTTGATTTTGCATACGCTTTTTCCATCAGCTGATATTGTACGCTGTATTAAACATTCATCAGTAAATCCTGCGGGATCAAAGCCAGCTTGCTCAATAGCCTCAATAGCGCCAGGACCTACTTTATCAAACAAAGCAACAACTTTTGCCTGCTTTGCTCCTCTTCTGATTAAATCTCTCGAAGAGCGTTCTCCTAAAATCATATTAATAGAGTCGATAATTATTGATTTACCTGCACCGGTTTCACCGGTCAACACATTAAAGCCACCCTCGAAATCGATGGTAGCTTTTTCTATAACGGCAACATTTTCAATGCTTAAGCTTTTCAGCATAAAATATAATCCCCTTAACCGTTAATAAGTTTGTTGATACTCTTTTTAAGAGCCGCCGCTTTATCGTTATCAGTGCAAAGAACAAAAATTGTATCGTCCCCTGCCAATGTACCTACTACTCCGTCCCAATGCATTGCATCAATTCCGGCACAGGCGGCAGGAGCCATACCTGAATAACACTTAATTGAGCATATGTTGCCTGCATAATTTATTGAAATAACAGATTCCTTAAAGATTGCATGGAATTTTGCGCTGTGATCAGTTGAGGCAGATTTATTCAGAGAATAACAATACTGCCCAGATGAGTTCATAGTTTTAACAAGACGAAGTTCCTTTATGTCCCTCGATATTGTAGCCTGCGTCACGTCAAAACCATTTTCTGAAAGCTTTTCTAAAAGCTCGTCCTGAGTGGTAATATTGTATTTTTCAATAATCTCCAAAATTAATGCATGACGTTTTCTTTTCACGTTACACCCTCCGTTCAGCAAGCTTCTTATTCAAAATATCTATGAAAGTATCCGATTTGATCCTTATAAGCTGCGCATAGTCATCGGCTCTTTCAATTGAGACTTTGTAATTACTTTCAAGTTTAATGGCTTCTTCTCCGTCACAGGAAAAGAAGAAATCATCACAGCATGATTCATCAGGCTGCACTATCAGTTTGGAATCAGCTCTGAAAATCAAGGACCTGGCAGAAAGTGAATGTGTACAGATTGGCGTAAGAAGTATACTTTCAATTACCGGATCCACAACTGGTCCTCCCGCTGAAAGACAGTAAGCTGTTGAACCTGTTGGTGTAGAAATAATCAATCCGTCTGCAAGGTAGTTATTTACTAAATTACCGTCACAATATACATTCGTCTTAATCATCTTAAGCTGAGAACCTCGTGAAAAAACCGCATCATTTATTGCATAAAAGGTTCCTATAAATGATTCATCGACAGCTATTGAAACTTTCAGCATCATACGATTATCGATTTTAAATTCACCATCAATAAGCTTATCCAAAAGTTCCAGTTCGTGTTTTTCGAGACCAGCCATGTACCCTAAAGTTCCTGCATTAATTCCCAAAACAGGTTTGCCAAATTTTGCCGCCTCTTTAGCGCATCTCAAGATTGTACCGTCTCCGCCTACTGCGATTATTGCGGAACACTGCTTCATAATATCATCACCCGATAAGAAAACAGCTCTATCCAATTTATCAAAATCGGCTCTGTTTTCTTCAGGAATAAACACCTCAGCACCCAGCTGAAACAGCCTATCACATACGGATAAAGCAACTTCATAGGCATTGCTTTTTGTTAAATTTGGTATAACTGCAAATTTATTCATTTGTGTCACTACCTACATTGTTTTGTCTAGAGTACTGTGTGAAGATTCTACAACTCTTTCGATCATTTCCGAATCTACCGCACAAGTTTTTTCGTCCGTTTTCTTTATGTACAATAAATATTCGATGTTTCCTTCGGGTCCCTTTACAGGAGAAAAATCAAGATTCAAAACTGAAAATCCATTGTCAGAAGCATATCCGATTACATTTTCGATTACTTCTATATGGGTAGCTCTTTCCCTGACCACGCCTTTTTTTCCTACTTTATCCTTACCAGCTTCAAACTGTGGTTTAACAAGACAAACACATTCTCCGTCTGTTTTAAGCAGAGGCATTAAAGCCGGAAAAATCAGTTTTAATGAAATAAAAGAAACATCTATACTTGCAAAATCAATACTTTCAGGAATCTGTTCGTTGGTTACATATCTGAAATTTGTTCTTTCAAGATTAACTACACGAGAATCTGAGCGAAGTTTCCAGGCAAGCTGTCCATAACCTACGTCAATAGAATAAACCTTTACAGCTCCGTTTTGCAGCATACAATCAGTAAATCCACCGGTAGACGCACCTATATCCATACAAACTTTATTGTTCAAAGTTATAGGAAAAACTTCCATAGCCTTTTCAAGCTTAAGTCCGCCACGGCTGACATATGGCAGCGTATTGCCACGAAGCTCTATTTTATCACTGCTGTTTACAGTAATTCCTGGTTTTATAGCTTTCATTCCGTTAACATAGATCTGTCCGGCCATTATAAGTGCCTTTGCCTTTTCCCGGCTTTCTGATATTCCCAATTCAAATACTGCTGAATCAAGCCTTAGTTTATTGCTCAAATTCCTGTACACTCCCAATTATTTTATCAGCCATGCCTCTGCTGTCCAGTTGATATTTTTTCAGCAAAGAGCTGACTGAAGCATGTTTAACAAACTGATCGTCGATTGCTGTAATATTATAGCTTCCTTTATAGTTATTTTCAAGAAGATGCATAGCAAATTGCTCGCCTACACCACAGTTTTTAATGCCTTCTTCAAAAAAGAATATGTGCTTGCAATTTAAAACGCTTTCATAAGCTTCACGGCTTATAGGATGAATTTTATTCAGTTTAAGAATTTTAACTGAAACACCCTGTTCTTCAGACAAAATTTCTGCTGCGTCACAGGCATGTGCGAAAATACGTCCATAAGTGACTATAGCAATCTCTGCATCATCATTACCGAACAAATCGAAATCAACACTTTGAGGCTGATACTTTTCCAAAAGTTCGTGTTCTGCACCTCTGGGATATCTGACAACGCATATGCCGGATCTATTGTAAAATGCTTCATCAAGAACGTTTTTAAGGCCAAAATAAGTTGACGGAGAAAAAATTGTAATCCCCGGCACACTGCTGAGCATCGCAACGTCAAAAAGTCCCTGATGACTTTCGCCGTCCTCACCAACAAATCCTGCTCGGTCAATTGCGATGACTATTTTAAGTCTCTGCATAGCCACATCATGAATCATCTGGTCATAACATCTTTGAAGAAAAGTTGAATATACGACAAAAACAGGAATCATACCATTCTTTGCAAGTCCTGAAGCAAATGTTACCGCATGCTCTTCGGCGATACCCACATCAAAGAAACGATCTTTGTATTTTTTACTGAAATCATCAAGTCCTGTGCCCAAAGCCATAGCTGCAGTGATAGCACAGATTCTGCCGTCATCTTCGGCCATCTTACAAAGATAATCACCGAATTCCGCAGAAAAGTTTGTACCAGACGAAAGAGGCTCTCCCGTATTAATATCAAATTTTGAAATTCCGTGAAAATGACTGGGATCCTTTTCTGCGAAATTATATCCTTTTCCCTTAATGGTATTAATATGAAGCAGAACCGGTCTTTTTGAAAGTTTTGCACTTTCAAGAGCTTCTGAAAGAACCTTTATATCGTGACCGTCAATGGGTCCCATATAGCGAAATCCCATATCTTCAAATACTGTACTTCCGTAAATAAAGTCTTTTGCTTTTGACTTCAAATTAAATACCATATTGGAAAGTTTTCCGCCAATAAACGGAATTGCCTTCAGTATCTTTTCTACTCCAAATTTGAGACGGTAATAACCCGGCTTTGAGCGAATAACTGCCAGATGTCTTGCCATGGAACCGACATTCTGAGAAATTGACATTTCATTATCGTTAAGTATGACGATAAGACGGTCCTTTGAACGTCCTGCGTTATTAAGAGCTTCATATGCAAGACCGCCTGTAAGAGCTCCATCACCTATAACCGCAATTACATGATGCTTGTCATTTTGCAGCGTTTTGGCGCTGGAAAGTCCAAATGCCGCTGATATAGACGTACTGCTGTGACCGCTGTAAAAAATGTCATGTTTGCTTTCATAAGGCCTTGAAAATCCCGATATGCCGTTTTCCGTTCTTAAGGTATGAAAATCTTTATAGCGTCCGGTAAGAAGCTTATGAGTATATACCTGATGTCCTACATCCCACACGATCTGATCATTTGGTGAATCAAACACTCGGTGCAAAGCCAAAGTCAATTCCACAACACCCAGGTTTGAAGCCAAGTGTCCTCCTGTTTTGGAAACTGTATCTATAAGCTCAGCTCTTATTTCTTCAGCAAGTACCTCAAGCTGTTCATCACTGAAATCTTTAATATCGCTTGGATCGTTTATTTTATCCAAAAAAGCATATTCTTTCATAGTGTCATTCGCTTTCTTTAATAGTCTCTTTTGGCAAGGAAAAGAGTAAGCTCCTTAAGGAAATCAGAGCCATCAAACTCGTTTAATATTTCAATTGCTTCGTCGGTAAGCTTATCAACGATTTGCTGCGACTCATCAAGTCCTAAAAGTGAAACATAAGTGGACTTATCGTTTTCACTGTCGCTGCCCACAGGCTTCCCGAGAAGTTTTGCATCGCCTTTAACGTCAAGGATATCATCAACAATCTGAAAAGCTAGACCGATTTTTTCTGCAAAGTCTCCGGCAAGCTTAACTTTATGATCGTCTGCTCCACCTATAATGCATCCCATCTGACAAGCTGCCGATATTAAAGCGCTGGTTTTTTTGGAATCCATTAATTTTAAAATCTCAATATCAGCCTTTTTGCCTTCGCTCTGTAAATCAATAACCTGTCCGCCTATCATTCCGTAAACTCCGGCCTTTTCAGCCAGAACTCCGGCAGCACGTATAGCCTGTAAAGGTGAAACTGTATTAAAGTCAGTTCTGTTGGCAATTGTATCAAAAGCTAATGTAAGCAGGGCATCACCGGCAAGAAGCGCATTTGCTTCTCCGAATTTTTTATGACATGACGGTTTTCCCCTTCTCATATCATCATCATCCATACAGGGAAGATCGTCGTGTGCCAATGAATATGAATGAATCATTTCAATAGCCGCAGCAAAGGGCATTGCCTTTTCGTATTCACCGCAGCATATACGGCAAAATTCCAAAACAAGTACAGGTCTGATTCGCTTTCCTCCGTCTGTTATACAGTAGGTTACACTGTCTGATAGTACTTCCTGATAAGGTTTGGCTTCCGGAAGAAATTTAGGCAAATTATCTTCAAAATAATCTACATATTTTTTCAAACTGTTTGAAAAATCACTCATCGTCATCTACTCCCGCAGTTACATTTTCGCTTAATATTGTAAGTTTGCCCTCAGCCTCATCAAGATATTTTTTGCAAAAAGCTGAAAGCTCAGTTGCTTCTTCATAAAGCTTCAACGATTTGTCAAGGGGAAGCTCGCCACTTTCTAAAGAAGTAACTATTTCTTCAAGTCTTTTCATAGCTGCTTCATAGGTCATATTTTTTCGCATTGGAATCACTCTCCGGTAGAAAGAACAATACATTCGGCATTGCCTTTTGAAAATTTTATATTGATAATATCATCTTTTTTAAGATCCTTTGATGCTGAAATGATTTCACCATCAGCATCGGTAACTACACTGTATCCTCTTGCCAATACTTTAAAAGGACTTAAACTATCAAGAGCAGAGGCTGCCTTTGCAAATCTTGTTTTTTCTTCTGCTAAAGTAAGCAATGCAGAATTACGAATTCTTGAAGTAACAGAATCAAACTGCATTTGCTTTTGTCTTATAAGCATAAGAGGATTTTTTAAATATATACTTGAAGTTATATATTCTAACTCGTTTCTTTTCCCTGACAAAATATCGGCCATAGCCTGATTACAGTGCTTAAAAAGAAAATTAAGGTTATTCAAAAGTTCTGCTTTATCAGGCACAGCTAATTCCGCTGCAGCTGACGGTGTTGGAGCACGAAGATCGGCGACAAAATCGCTGATTGTAAAATCTGTTTCGTGTCCTACAGCAGAAATAACAGGTATAATGCTGTTATATATGGCATAGGCGACGATCTCTTCATTAAACGCCCATAAATCTTCTATGGAGCCGCCTCCTCTGCCTACTATCAAAACATCAGCAAGATCCTTTTGGTTAAAATATTCGATTGCATCGGCAATTTGCTGTGCTGCTCCGTCTCCCTGTACAAGTACCGGATACAAAATAATTTCAGCACTCGGAAAACGTCTGAAAACAATATTTCGAATATCCTGAATAGCTGCACCTGTGGGAGAAGTTACAACACCTATTTTTCGGGGAAATTTAGGAATCGGCTTTTTAGCTTCCGAGTCAAAAAGTCCCTGCTTTTGAAGCTTCGCTTTAAGCTGTTCAAAAGCAATCGGCAGTGCACCTGCGCCGTCCGGCTGCATATCATCAATATATACCTGATACTGACCGTCACGCTCAAAAACAGACACTCTGCCTTTGACTATAACTTTCATACCGTTTTCAGGCACAAATTTGAGCCTTGAAGCACTCGAACGGAACATCACTGCTTTAACTGACGCATTGGCATCTTTTAAAGTCATATATAAATGTCCGGTACGGTAATGATTAGTAAAATTAGATATTTCTCCACTTAAAAAGACGTAAGAAAGATTTACATCAGAGTCAAAAAGTGATTTTATATAGAAATTGAGCTGACTTACAGTTATAACGGCAGATTTATTTTGAATCATCATGTACCACCTCGCCGAGCACTGCAATTCCTGCGGCATTATCAGATGAAAATTCCGGCAAAGAAAAGACGGCATTATCTGCAAAATTCTTTTTTATCATGCCTCTGATAAGAGTGTTTGAAAGCACACCTCCGGCAAAAACAATTGTAATACCCGGATATTGTTCCAAAACATATCCGCACATTTCGCAAATAGCAGAACCCACATAAGTAAGACAATATTTTGCAACGTCTTCCGGAGACTCACTATCCTTGATCATTTTCATGCATTTATTTTCTACACCTGAAAGTGAACAGTTGCCGTCCTTTATATAAGGTTTTATTTTATATTCTCTTTTGCTTTTAAGTGAGAGTTCATCGAGGCTTTTTCCTGCCGGGAATTTAAGTCCCATTGAGGTTCCTACTCTGTCAATTGCCTGACCGGCTTTAAGATCCGATGAAGCACAAATTATCTGTGTGCTGAATGAGCCGTTATCATTAGGTTTTACAAGAACCGCTTCAGTTGTTCCTCCGGACACATGAAAAGCTGCAAACTGTTTTGCTTTTATTAAATCCATTCTATCAGCAGAAAAAAGTGCAGCGGCTATATGTCCGTCCTGATGAGAAAATTTATAGAGCGGGATTCCCATTGACGAAGCAACACTTTGCCCGGCAGATACACCCGCCAGAAAACATGGCATATATGAACCGTCAACACTTCTTGGACACTCTGAAACACATACAGCGTCAATTTTACCGCTATATTCAGAAAAAAGATTCTGAAACAGCTCAGGAAGCTGAACTGTATGATGGAAAAGCGCATCGCTTTGTCTTAATCCAAGACTTCCTTCTTTAACAGGAAGCAGTTTTCTTGTGTGAATCACATTTTTAGTTTCTGAATTGTAAAGAGCCAGTGACGTTGTATAGTTACTTGTATCTATACCTAAAAAAACAGCCATGATTATGCACCGATTTTTTTGAGCACAGAACTCAAAACACCGTTAATAAAACCTGCATCATCTGTGGGAGCATAAGTCTTTGCAATCTCCACCGCTTCGTTAACGGAAACTTTATTGGGGATATCTGTAAAATAAAGGATTTCACTTATTGCGAGACGGAGAATAGATGCTGAAACCTTAGAGATTCTGTCCTTTCTCCAGCCAACAAGATTTTCATCAATAAGCTTATCCACCGCTTCGAGATTTTCATATACTGTTTTTGAAAGACTTTCTGAAAAGTCTTCTTTTTCGAGTACTCCAGCTTCAACAGCGTTATCAATTATCTCTTCTACTGTGAGATCGTCCTGAAAAGATTTTTCAAAAATAATAATAAAAGCCTGTTCTCTTGCCTGACGTCTTGTCATTTTTTAGCCTCCTCAAAAATGGAATATTAAGAAAACAAGCCCTCCACAAACAATATTGATGCGGAAGGCATAATTTTTGTTATTTATCAGTGTGTTCAGGTTCAGAAAAATCAATGCCCAAAATATCAATATCAACTCTTGAAACTATTTTACCTGTCATAGTCTGAACAGAAGTTTTGATTGTTTGCTGAATCTGTTCAGTTAAAACAGGTATTTTATAGCCTGAAAAAATATTGATATAAATATGAATATAAACTTCGTTATCTTTTATTTTGATTTTAACACTTTTTAAAGACTGATCGCCAATCTTAAAAACCGTCTCCAAATCCGGCGGACGCTGAACAAATTTGCTGACGCCGGGTATATCTTTAACTGAGTTTATAACAATAGCGGCAAGAACATCTTCAGAAATCATAAGGCCGCCTACGTTTTTAGGATCTGTCATCAAAAATCCTCCCTACCATGCTGCATAAAAATATATCAACATAAAAATAAGTGGTATAACATCCTTGTTTTCGGATATTATACCACAAATTGACCGTAAGACACAACTATTTTGCTTCAATAATTGTAATATTTTCAACAGTAAATCCTGTCTGCTGAATTACTATTTCTTTTATCTGTAATACAACTGTATCGTTGAGTTTGCCTTTTTCTACAATAACCTGAGCTTTACCATTGTCAATAACCACAACGCATCCTGATGAAATTTTTGCCTTTATTAAATTTTCTGTATCGGTTTCTTTTTTTATATTAGCTGATAATTTTTCAAGAGCCTCTGAGGCAGCTTTTTTTGATTCTGCATCGGCAGTTGAAGAATCAATTGTCTGCTGTAATGTTTCTTTTGCTTTATCATGGGCGACGGTTCTGTCGAGTTTTGCCTGTACAAAATATTCCGGTTCATCAGTCGATTTATTTTCAGAAGACGGCAGTGTTCCTGAAACAAACTGTGCGTCCCCGAGATTACCCGCCGTTGCGGCTTCCTGATTTTCCGTATTCTGCTGAGTGGAAGATACAGGTGAATTGGTTTGAACGGTCTGAGGCTGTTTCGTATAATACCAGTTTACAAAAACTGCCGCACCAAGAGCCACTACCAAAGCTGCCATTAATACTTGTCGTTTCTTGAATATCATTTCAGTTTCCTCCTAATTTCCTGATGAAAGTTTGGTTACTTTGATTTTTGATGAATTTATATCAAAAACAGCCGAGATTGTTTCAATGATTTTTTGCTGCACATATACTGAATCCCCTCCTTCGCAGACTACTGCAACTCCTTTTACTTCCGGCTGTATAATTTTCAGTAAAAGCGCTTCTTCCTTTGAAGAATCTGTTTTAATTAGTACATAATCATTTTCTTTTGATATTTTTTCGCTGTTCTCGTTATCGCTCTCCATATCTGTTTTATCATTCTGAGCATATACGGCTTCCGATGAAGATTCCAAAGTAATCATCACTTTTGAGGTTCCGGCTCCCTCAATTGATGAAATTATATCTGTAAGCTTTTTTTCGAGCATTTCGGCATATTCGTAATGATTATTGATGCTGTATTCTCCGGTAGCTGTAATTTCCTCCTTTTTTTCCGTCTTTTCGTTTCCCGGTAAAAATTCAGACATTACAAGTATCACAACACCAATAATTCCCGCTGCAACAATAATCAGAGTTTTTTTATCGGCAGAAATTTTACTTATGATATCTTTAATTTTTTGAATTACAGAATCCATTTTTCTACACTCCGTCTGAAACATCAAATTCCGGATTTATACCGGTAAGTTCTTTTATTTCACCTTGTACATATGTTAGGTCCTGCTTACTTTCTTCCTCGGAAATAATAATCCTTATATTACTAATTACTATGCCGCTTTCTTCGTTAATATCCGTACTGATTTCAATATCCGAATATTTAAATTTAAGTGAATCAAGAAGGCTTTCTATATTTTCTTTAACCACTGTCACACTTTTTTCTGATATAGAATCACTGTAAAGCTGGGCGTATTCTTTTGCTTTTTCGTTTGCTTCTATTTCCATCTCTTCGATATTCATAAAATTTGATAAATCAATATCCGCCTTAATTGCTCCACTGAGGAACGGCGATAAAATTGAAAATAGAAGAGAAAATGAAACAACCAGTCTTAAAGCTTTTTCTGTATTGCCCTTGGGAACCAAAAAATAAATAACCGCTCCGGCTATTGACGTTGCCGCTATTGTTTTAACCCAGTCTATAACTATTTCCATTACAAATCCGACCTTATAAGTATCATGACACCTGTGGATATTATCAGCACAACTGCGTTGAGAATTATTATTGTATTAAGAAGTGATGCACCAGACGCAATACCGCTTAAAAACTGGGATGCTGATTTTCTTCCTAAAATTTCCGCTGAAGAGGAAAGTACATTAAGACATATAAGCCATGAAGATATCTTTATTATGCTGGGCAGAGTTATTACTGCAACTGCAATAATACCAAAAGCTCCCACCGTGTTTTTGGCTATACTCACAGAGCCGGCAAGAGAAGTTAAAGCATCGCTTACAGCACCACCCACAACCGGAATAAAGCTTCCCGAAACAAATTTTGCGCTTCGTAAAACAGCAGTATCTGCTGCGCCTGCAAGAACACCTTTTACAGTCAGCAATCCGGAAAAGACAGTTGCTGCAAAACCAAGCATTACAGTGGCTGTTTTCTTTATCATATTACACAGGGAATTTAATCCGAACTCAGGCGCAATGGAAGAAACAATATTTAGCGAAAAAAACATCCTTATAAACGGAGATACAACATTCTGAGCAACTGAAGAAATAATCTGAGCCAATGCAAAAATCATTGTATTGCAGCTCAAAGCTGCCGCCGGATTGCCGCTGACAGCAACAAGAGCCGTCAAAACAGGAATGAGAGAAATCATAAAATTATTACTGAGCTTTATTACTGAGCAAGCCGAAGAAATACATTCTGAAAGCGGAACCAATATAACCGTTCCTACTGCAAGGCACTCAGCAAGAGAAAAAAGACTTTCTGATTTTGATAGATTTCCTCCCTCAGCAGCTGTAAGAATTGAAATAAGAGAAATAATACCGAATACTATAATTGAATATTTAATAGGACTTACCATTTCTCCCGAGAAAAAGGATATAACTGACGAAAAAGCAGTTTTTGCATCAATATTAATAACTGCGTCATAGGATAAATTATCAATTCCCAGTGACGACAAAACTTCTTTTGTATCATCCGGCAGGTCTTCTAACAAAACCTCAGCTTCATTCTCTTTTAAGAACTCATCACCCAATTGCTCAGTTTCATTTTTATATGTATTATCCTCTGGATATTCGGCGTAAACCGGAAAAGCAGTTATCAAAATTGCAGCTGTTACTAATATAAACATCATGAGCTTTTTTCTTTTCCTCATTGTTCATCCTCCGATAAGGTCAACTGCAAAATCAGCCACTGCTTTAAGCATAGGCAAAATCATTGCAATAATGATAATACGTCCGGCAAATTCAACTTTAGCTCCTGCGGATGTGTTTCCGTTATCCCTGCACAAATCTGCTGTTATCTGTGTAATAACAGCTATACCAAGAGCTTTTATCATAGGAAATATAAATTCCGATTTCAGATTGTAGCTTTCTGTTATCTCTTTAATTTGGCTTATAACTGCACCGGCATAGGATAAAACGAACACAAAAATAATGAGAACTGTGGCAGTCTGTACTGCTGCTGCAAACTCCGGTTTGTGCTGTTTTACGAATATGTAAAGAAATGTACCGGTGACTGCGATAGCAAAAATCTTGAAAATATCCATAATCAAAGACCAAAAACAGATTTAATCGTATCGAAGAGTGCGGATATTTTAGGAATAAGCATTACGAGCACTGCTACAAGTCCGGCAAGAGTTGTAACCATTGCATATTCATCTTTTCCTGCCCTTGAAAGGATTTGATTAAGCACCGCAACTATTATTCCTATTGCAGCAATTTTAAAAAGAAAATCGACATCCATTGTTTTTCCCGCCTTTACTTTAAAGGATAAGTATTATTATTGCAGCACCGATAAAAATCCCGCTTTGCCTGTAAATCTTTCCATAATGCTCTTCAAATTTTCTTGCGTTTCTCAGTCTTTCTTCAAACAAATCCTGATAAAGAGTACATAGATTTATCTGACCACTGACATCTGTCGTACCAAGCTGATAACCATATGAAAGTAAAAGCTGGATATCCTGATCAGACAATACGGAAACTAAGTTGCTATTTTTAATTGAGTCATTCCACGCCGTTTTAAAATTTTCTCCGTTCTCCGTCAAAGCAACACAGTCTGATATGAAGGACAGAGATTTCATAAAACTTCTTCCGATGTTTTCCTGAAAGATAGAAACAATCGGTTTTCTGTTAAATTCAATTTCATTTTTAACGGCTGAAATAAACAGCAGTATCTCGGTCAAAATCTTTATACGTTTTTTCAGTCGAAGTGCCAAAAGCTGTCCCATCATAGCTGCCGCAATCCCCAAAAGTATGGCTCCGGCGTATCTCATTAAGCAGTACCTCGCAATTGATTATTTTGTCCGTGATTCCCGGAATGCGTCCCGATTTTAAAAGGACAATATTATCGAATTCACCGGTTTCAAGAAGCATCTTAATCTGTTTTTTTCTTTTAAGTTCTTCATATGAAGAAGCATGTACAGTCAAAATAAATTTGACTCCGGAATTAAGACCATACTCTATGGCTTTAATTTCATCTTTTGTACCTACCTCATCACAGATGATTACTTCCGGCGACATGGATTTAAGCGCATTTATTATGGCTGTTCCTTTAGGAAATCCACAGATAACATCACTGTTAAGCCCGATATCATTCTGAGGTATACCGTCCTTTATCGCTGCTATTTCCCCTCTTTCATCTGCTATAACTACTTTTCGGTAACAGCATCCAAATCCACCTGAAAGTTCCCTTGCAATATCTCTTATTAAGGTTGTTTTACCGGAAGATGGAGGTCCGGCAATGATAAGGCTCGATATATGCTCATAAAATACCTCATCAAGAATTTTACGGGAAACGCCGTAGATTTCCCTTGCAATTCTTATATTAAGAGAGGATATTTCACGCACTGACATTATTATGCTTTTTTCATTAACAGCAGTCCCGCATACACCTACCCTGTGACCTCCCGAAAGAGTAATATACCCATCCACAAGATTCTGCTGGTAAGTGTGCATTGAAAAGCTGCACATTCTGCTCAAAGTAGCATCCAATTCCTGCTTTGTTACTACAACAGGTGATTTTGGATATATTAAAGAAAATCTTCCGTCTGAATTAATAAATCCGCATCCGTATGTACCGCAAAGAATCAATGCACCCTCGGCACGCATTCTTATTTCAAAAGTTTCCTTTTTGATTTCGTCCGAAACAGCTAAGAGCTTATCCTTAATTCTCGGAGCACACGGAGCACAGGCTTCATTAAACCTTTCACTTACCTTTTGCATTTTTTCAACCTCCGATTAATTTCTATGACCACTTGTCCTTGTTTAGAACAAATTGACAGGTTTTATTGAAAGTTAAAAACGAATATGATAAAATCACTTGGAAGGCAGGTGCATAATAAATGAATTTAAAAACCAATTCGCCGCTTATAAAAAAGAGCAGCAATATTTTAAAGAGAAACAGCAGTATTTTATTTGCTGCCGGCGGTTCTGCACTTTTAATGGTGCTAATTTATTATTTCTTTAATGTTATCCCCTTTGGAGACAAAACAGTGCTGAGAATGGATATGTATCATCAGTATGTGCCGTTTCTTGCAGAAATGTATGAGCGTGTCACAAATTTTGATAATGTAATATATTCTTGGACTACAGGACTTGGAAGCGCCATAGTTGGCAACTATTTTAATTATCTTTCGAGTCCCTTTAATATACTGATCTTCTTATTCGGTCACGATAATATCACTGAAGCAGTAGCTCTAATAATACTTTTAAAATGTGCTCTTTCCAGCGCAACTTTTGCATATTTTCTTAAAAAATCTTTTGGCAAGGATGATTTAACCATTGCAGCTTTCGGCATATTATATTCTTTCTGCAGCTTCTTTATCGCATATTACTGGAACATTATGTGGACAGATGCGCTGTACCTTTTACCGTTAGTGGCACTTGGTATTGAATATATAATTAAGAACGGCAAATGTACACTTTATTGCATATACCTCGCTTTAGCTATGGTTACAAATTACTATATGGCGTTTATGATGTGCATTTTTGCCGTTATATATTTCCTTTACTTTTATTTTATTTCCAATGCCGCAGATTCAAAATTTGTCAAACTTGAACCCGAAGAGGAAAAAGCACAGAGCTTTGCATTTAAAATTAAAAATTCCAGATTCCTTGTTTCAGGAGCAAAATTTGCATTATTTTCAATTGTCGCTGCCGGTATTGTCGCTTTTGCTCTTCTTCCCACATATTTTGCCCTTAAACAGTGTTCTGCAACTTCCGGAACATTCCCCGAAGAATTCAAAACATATTTCAATATATTTGACTTTGCAGTTAATCATTTAGCAGATATCACACCGTCAATACGCAGCAGCGGCGGAAACGTTTTACCTAATGTTTACTGCGGAATTCTTGTTGTTATTCTTCTTCCGCTGTTTTTATTTTCCAAAACTATCAGTGCACGTGAAAAAATTGTTTCTGCACTTGTAGTTGTATTCTTCTTCCTGAGTTTCAACACCAATTACCTTAACTATATCTGGCACGGTTTCCATTTTCCCAACGACCTGCCCTATCGTTTTTCCTATATGTATTCATTCTTCCTGCTGATTTTTGCATACAAAGTTCTGATGAGGATTAATGAATTCAGCAAAAATATGATTTTAGCTACCGGATGCGCCATAGCAGTTTTAATAATTGTTGCACAGAAGGTTGAGTCAAAGAATCTCACTGAACTTTCAGTTTATATTTCTCTTGCAATCGTTGCAGTTTATACTGTTGTTCTTCTTATGATGCGCAGTAAAAGATTCCAGGCTTCTGCAATGGCATCCTTACTTATGCTTTGCGCTATAGCAGAGGTTTCAGCAGCTGATACAAACAACTTCTCCATGAGTCAGTCAAAGAAAAATTATGCAGCGGACCTCACTACATTTGAAGCATTAAAAGAAGATCTTGACAGCGAAAATGACGGTTTCTACAGAATGGAACTTGCAAAACTCAGAGCGAGAAATGATCCATCCTGGTATTACTATAATGGCGTTTCCACATTCACTTCTCTTGCTTATGAAAAGCTTTCAAATCTTCAGAAAAACATGGGAATGTTCGGAAACTATATAAACAGTTATACCTATAACCCACAGACCCCCGTTTACAACGCCATGTTCTCACTGAAATATGTAGTTGATAATTCCACAAATTATGTTTACGATGATGCGTATTATACAAAAGGAATTTCATCAGGTAAATTTACAGCATACGAAAACAAATACTGCCTCCCCATAGGCTTTACCGTTGACAGCTCAGTGCTTAACTGGACAACCGATTACTCTAATCCTTTTGATGTTCAAAATGAATTTTTTGCACTGGCAACAGGTCAGCAAAACGTATTTGAACCCTTAACATTTACATCTGCATCCTATAACAATGTAGAAGAGTTTGATACCCTTGAATCATCTTTCTTTAGTTACTCTTTAGAAGATAAAAACAGCGAAGGCAGTGTGACATTTAATGTTAACTGCGAAGAAGATTCTCACATTTATGTTTATGTAAAGTCTTCTTCAATAACAAATATTGATGTTATTACAAATAGCACTACCCTCTCACAAGACATCAGCAAGCCTTATATCTTGGATGTCGGAGAATGCAATGCCGCAGAAAATGTTTCAGTAACCATTAATGTTCCAAACGAAAAAACTTCTGGCAGCTTTGATATTTACGTTTATCGTATAAACAACGAAAAATTTGTAGACGGATATAATTATCTTGATTCCGGTAAACTTAACGTTACAGAATTTGATGATACTTATATCAGCGGTAATTTCACAGCTAAGAGTTCTCAAATCCTTTATACCTCCATCCCCTATGACAGCGGCTGGAGCGTTGTATTAGACGGTGAAAAGCTTGATGAAAGCGATCTTGTTAAAATCGGTGATTCGCTTTTAGGTGTCCGTGTAGCAGCCGGAGAGCATACTATCGAATTTAAGTTTACTCCCACGGGATTGTTCGCAGGTATAGGCATCAGCGTTATTTTCGCAGCAGTATTTGTTCTTCTTTTCATTAACAGGAAAAAATTTGAAAGTATCCTTAAACCTGTTCCTAAAGAAATACCAGTTTCAAAAGATTCTGATACAGAGAATACTGAAAATACAAGCAATGAAGCACCTGAAAACAGTACCGATTCTGATAATTTATCTGTAAATGACGATAATTAAAATTAAGTTTTGCAGCGGAGAAAAACTCCGCTGCTTTTTTAAAAAAACTATTGACTTATTTTACCTTTGCTGATATAATAAGGAAGTCGCTTGTGAGAGTGGCGGAATCGGCAGACGCGCACGTTTGAGGGGCGTGTGGTAATCCCGTACGGGTTCAAGTCCCGTCTCTCGCACCAAATAATCCTGAGCAAACGCTCAGGATTATTTTTTATGTTTATACACTACTCAACTTTCAGTTGAATTTTATCGTTTAATAGTTTATTGTCACTATCATATCAAAATGATAGAATATAGTTACAAGAAGGCGCCCTATTTCAAGTTGTAATGCTAAAACGGACTCCGAGAAATCGGAGTCCGCTTTTTGTAGCTTTATTCAGTGTTTGCAGCCGCATCCGCAACCTGAGTTATCTGCATCTGTTGATCTCGGAGGGAAAAACTCCTCTACCGGGAATTTAATCTTTTTAAATACCTCGCAGGGATCGTCTGTGTCACAGCAGCATTCCTTTTCCGGCATACAGAAATCATATGCAGGAATAAGCATCTGAACATCACGTTCAAGCTGAATTATAGTGAAAAGACCAAGGGTTACATAAACTGTCTTTTCTGCCGGCACAGCAGTAAACGTTCCGTCAAAACGATTTCTGACACATTTAGGAACACAGCAGCATTCGTGGCAGCTTGGAGCAGCGCACAGTTTTGCCTCAAGGCAGACCGGATCCACGCACTGAACCTTGGCTCTCGGATTTGTACCGGCGGGAAGGTTCTGCTTATCGTCCTCATCGGCTGTAAATTCAGAAGAAAATACTTTTACATTTCCTTCGCTGCCGTAAAGGATGCATTTTTTAGTAAATGTTGCAAGTCCGGTTACACATGTAGGCGGATTTAAAGGATTTGAGTAGACATCAAGAGTGATGCAGAAGAAATATGTGATATCAACTGAGTAAAAACCACGGTTGAAAGGTACTTCTTCAACGTCAATAAACGCATTTTCAATTTCTACCTTGCGGCATTTTACCGATGTAGCTTCATTGATCGCCGGCTGCGTTTTATCGGTAAAATAGACTCTCAGGTCAGTTAAACAATCCTTGTCAGCACAGGAATCATAGACTCTGTTTGTATCTATGCAAACAGCCTCTCTGATACCCGAAGCCAACGCTTCACACTGGGATACCTGATTGTTATCCATCATAGTATAGCCTCCTATTAGAGTATTGAAATTATTTCAACTTCGTTACATACTATGATGTTACTTAATTTAAAGTTACACTTTTGTTAAGCCTGCATATTTTGCCATAAGCTTTTTGGTACCCGCAGTTTTAAATGCTATTTCGAGGAAAGTATCATTTCCCATGGGCTGGGCTTTAACTATCACGCCTTCACCAAAGGTTTTATGCATAACAGTATCACCGACATTGAATTTCTCGTTTGATGCCGAAAGCTTTTTGACATTTCCGATTCCAATTGAATGAGCCGAAGCACTGCTTGAGCTTTTTTTGCCTTCGAACTCTTCGCCGGAAAAGCTGTGTTTGATAAATCCTGTATTGACAGGTGCGTTTACTTCATCAAGAAGTTCTCCGGGAATTTCGTTTACGAAACGGGATGGTCTGTTTCGTGTGGTTGAACCGTGAAGCATTCTTGACTTTGCATTTACAAGATAAAGTTTTTTCTTTGCTCTGGTAATTCCAACATATGCCAGTCTGCGCTCTTCCTCTACTTCAGATGGAACAAACATAGTCTGATATCCCGGGAAAACGCCTTCTTCCATTCCTGGAATAAAGACAACGGGAAATTCAAGTCCCTTTGCAGAATGAAGTGTCATAAGTACAACCGTATCTGATTCAGAATCATAATTGTCAATATCGCTCATAAGTGATACTTCTTCCAAGAAGCCGTTAAGGGTCGGTTCTTCGTTTTCCTGGGAATAGCGTTCAAGGTTCGATACAAGCTCGTCAAGGTTGGCTTTTCTCTCCTCATAGGTTTCAGCATCATTTCTCAAAGAAACAAGATATCCGCTTTTTGCAAGTACATATTCAAGAAGCTTACTCAAAGGCATATCGTCAGCTGCTTCAATAAAATCTTCAACCATATATACAAACATCTGAAGCTTTTCAGAAGCACGGCTGAGCTTCTGATACTCGTCTGCATGTTTAATTACATCATATAAGCTTGTTCCAACAACATCAGCAATCTCTGAGGCATTGTTTATTGTTGTCTCTCCTATTCCCCTTTTCGGCTCATTAATGATTCTTCTGAGCCTTACATTATCATCGGGATTATTGACAACGTGAAGATATGCAATTGCATCACGGATTTCCTTACGGTCATAGAAACGATGACCTGCCATAACTCTATAAGGTACGCCCATTCTTACAAAGGCACGCTCAACGCCGTTTGACTGGGCATTCATACGGTATAAAACTGCATGGTCGCTCCATTTTAATCCGTTTTTATAATTATTCAGGATTTCCTGTGCAATATATGTACCCTCATCCTGATCATCATATGCGGTTTTATAAACAATCTTTTCGCCGCTTCCGTTATCAGTCCAAAGATTCTTGCCTTTTCGTTCAGTGTTGTTTTTTATAACTGCATTTGCAGCATCAAGGATGTTTTGTGTGGAACGGTAATTCTGTTCAAGTCTTATAACAGTTGCATCAGGATACTGTTTCTCAAAACTCAAAATGTTTTCAATTGTAGCTCCTCTGAATCTGTAAATACTCTGATCATCGTCACCCACAACGCATATATTGCGATGTTTAGCTGCAAGAAGAGAAGTAAGTACATATTGTGCATGGTTTGTATCCTGATACTCGTCTACAAAGATGTATTTAAATCTGTTCTGATAATATTCACGGACATCATCATGCTCTTTAAGAAGCTTTACTGTATTTACAATCATATCGTCAAAATCCATTGCATCAGCCTGTTTAAGCAGTTTCTGATACTGACGATACGCCTTGGCAATATTTTGAAGTCTGTAATCACTGCCGGCATTTCTTTCAAATTCATCCGGTGAAATAAGAGCATCCTTAGCTCGGCTGATTTCTCCCAAAATCGCTTTATGAGATAAAATTTTATCTTCGATTCCCAGTAATCTCTGACATTCTTTCATTACTCTCTTTGAGTCATCAGAGTCATATATCGTAAAATGCGAAGAATAACCTATAAGCTCGCCGTAACGTCTCAAAATTCTCGCACAGCATGAGTGAAAGGTACTTGCCCATATATCCGCTGCCTGTGTTCCCAGCATCGCTTCCAGACGGTCTTTGAGCTCTCCTGCGGCTTTATTTGTGAATGTGATAGCCAGAATCTGCCACGGCTTTGCAGGCTCAATACCTACTATATCCGCAATGGTTTCAAAATCACAGTTCCCGTTAAGATAATCATTTAACAGGCTGCTGTCGCTTTCAGTTACACCAAAAGGTATTTCATCAGAATAATAAGCTTTTCCGTATTTTACAATATTGGCAATACGGTTAATAATAACAGTTGTTTTTCCGCTGCCTGCGCCCGCAAGAATAAGCAGAGGGCCTTCAGTTGTAAAAACAGCTTTCTTTTGCATATTATTCATTCTGCTAAATTCGTTTTCTATTATCTTTTTTCTTAAACTAACAAAATCTGCTACCATGGGATTATTAACGCTCCTATTAACATAAAATATTAAAGGTAAAATAAAGACGGGATAAAACCCGTCTTTACAATACTCATTGTTTAAATAAATTGCCTCCGCTGCAATCAATTGCAACAATTAAGGGAAAATTATCAAATTCAAGCTTTTTGACAGATTCACAGCCTAAATCTTCATAAGCAATAACTTCACAGGATTTAATGCATTTAGATGCAAGAGCTCCTGCTCCACCTATTGCGCAAAGATAAACTCCTTTGTTTCTGCAAATAGCATCACAAACCTCATCAGATCGTTCACCTTTACCTATCATTGCAGTAAGACCTGCATCAAGTAAAGTCGGAGCATATGGGTCCATCCTTCCGGACGTAGTAGGTCCACAGCTGCCTATAGCCAGAGATTCAGGTGCAGGAGTCGGTCCGGCATAATAAATAGCAGCTCCATTAAGATCATAGGGAAGCTTTTCACCGTTTTTTAATGCTGCAAAAATTCTTTTGTGAGCAGCATCACGGGAGGTATAAACAGTTCCAGATAAAAGCACCCTATCGCCTGCTTTAAGCAAAGTTGCTTTTTCTTTAAGTTCATTAGTATTAAGTGTATATTCAGCCATTATTTTCCCTGCCTTAGCTTATTATACTGCCGTTAAAACCTAAAATTTCTTTAAAGGCAGATGAAAAATCTCCATAAACTTCATTTTGAACAGTATTTACAGCAGGAAAAGAAGCATCTGCGTTTTGTGCACTTTCAGTACCTAAAACCGGCTGAGGACGCTGTGATTCACCTTCATTTAAAGAATATCCGCATACTCCGGAAGTTGTCTGAACATCTGCATTGTCTGACAAAGATTTTTTGCTTTGTTCAATTTCATTAGACATCTTTATAAGAGAATCCATAATAGAAGAAAGTGAAGAGGAAACAGAAGATGAAATGTCATTTAATTCGTTTGTAAAGGAATCAATCTTTTTAGTTATTTCTTCTGCTGAATTGCGATATGAGGCAGACATAGTATCAATTTCAATTTTAGCATCAGAAATAAGTTTTTCTTTATATATCTTGGCATCAGCGATCATTCCGCCCACATGAGATTCGATTTCAGCAGCTCTTGCTATTTTTCCCTTGTAATCTTCGTTCTCTTCTTTAAGAGATTTATTTTCATTCTCAATATTTTCTTTCGCTATTTTTATTTCATCAAGCTCCGCTTTTACATTGTTGAGAGTCAGTGTATTCTCAGCTAATGACATAGAAAGAGAAACGTTTTCACTTCTGAATTTATCAGTCTCTTCGGTTAAAGCTTCATTTGAAGAAGAAAGTGCAGCATTTTTCTCTCTTAGCTCATCAATCTCCTTTTTAGCACTTTCTAATTCTGCTTTCATATTATCTATGTAATTTATTACGTCCTCTCGTTTAAAGCCGCCAAAAAGAGAACGCTTGAAAAAAGTATTTTTTTTCATCACTGATACCTCCCACACTATGTTAAGTATTATATCAGTTATTTACTTTAAAAACAACAATATATTGTATTTTTTTGAAATTTTTCCTGCATTATATTGTAATTTTCTCTTTCGACAAAAATTAACTCAATATGAATTTATTCACAAATTGTTAACATATATTGACTTAACAAACAATATAATGTTATTTATAGATAAAGATCAAAAAGCGACAAAAGGAGTGAAATATGGGTATTCAAAATTTTCTTCTCTTTGCCGGAGGCATCGGCTTATTCCTGTTTGGAATAAAATTCATGGGCGATGGTCTTGAGCTTGCAGCAGGCTCAAAACTTAAAAAGCTTCTTGAAGTTCTTACTTCGAACAGGTTCCTTGCAGTTTTAGTTGGATTTGTTGTAACAGCCGTAATTCAGAGTTCCTCCGCTACTACAGTTATGGTAATCGGCTTTGTAAATGCCGGACTTATGAATTTAGCCCAAGCGATCGGAGTTATTATGGGCGCAAATATCGGTACTACTGTAACAAGTGTACTTATTGCTCTCGATTTAACCGATATAGCTCCCCTGGCGATCTTCATAGGCGTTATTCTGATGATTTTCTTCAAAAAGAAAATGACCACTCATATAGGTCAGATCATATGCGGATTTGGTCTTGTTTTCCTTGGCATGAGCACCATGTCATCTTCTATGGAACCACTTCGTGATTTCCAGCCTTTCCAGGATTTCATTATAAACGCTAAGAATCCTTTCATGGGTGTTATGATAGGTCTCGTCATGACAGCCATTATCCAAAGTTCTTCCGCTACAATCGGTATTTTACAGGCTTTGGCCAGTCAGAATCTTGTTCCCATTGAGTTTGCAGTATATGTACTTTTCGGTATGAACATAGGAACATGTGTTACTGCTCTCATCTCAACTGCCGGAACTAAAGTTAACTCAAAACGTGCAGCAGTAATACATTTGCTTTTCAATATAATCGGTACCGGAATATTCATGCTGGTATCAGCATATACTCCGTACATTGAATGGCTTAAGACATTAAATGATAGTACTATGGTGCAGATTTCAATTGCACATATAATATTCAACGTCGTAAGCACCGTTGTTCTTTTCCCCTTCGCAAATGTACTTGTCAAGCTTTCCTGCCGGCTCGTTCCCGGCAAGGAAGCTGCCGACGAAGAAATGCATCTCAAATATTTGGACGAGCGTATTCTTAACACTCCTCCCTTTGCGATTGTACAGGTTGGAAAAGAAGTTAAACGTATGGCAGAAATGGCACAGAAAAACTTTGTTGCCGCTTCAAACGCTCTGATAGAGATGGATGTTTCCAATGTGGAAAAAATAGCTGAAAGAGAAAAAGCAATTAACTTCTTAAACCACAAAATCACTTCTTATCTTATAAAAATAAATTCCCTTGACCTTTTGGAGAACGACTCAAAATATATTGGAAGTCTTTTCCATGTTGTCAATGATATTGAACGTATCGGCGACCATGCTCTTAACCTTTCAGAGGCCGCTCAGAAGAGCGTTGAGGACAAGCTCACTCTTTCCGATAAAGCTAAAGAAGAATTACGAGATCTGTTTAATACAACGCAAGAGCTTCTGACAGGAGCAATTGATGCTTTTGATAAACAAACTTTAACTGTTGATGAAAGCTTCAAATTGTATGAGTTGGAAGAGCATATAGATGATTTATCAGATCTCTACCAGAACACTCATATAGTAAGACTTAACAATATGGAATGCAGTACTGAAGCCGGTATGCTTTTTGTTAATACTATCACTGATTTTGAAAGAGTCGGCGATCATGCAATCAATATCGCCTTTTCTTCAAGAAAAGGCACAAAAGCTTATAAACAGATGAAAGCATCACTTAAAGCCGAAGAAGAAAATCAGTAAATAAGTTCAATTTTAAAAGCCTCACGATTGATTAATTGTGAGGCTTTCTTTTATATTTTTTTATTCACATCACACACTGGTAACCAATGACAGATGGTTTAAATAGAAATTTCTGATTCGTGACCAGCTTATATTTAACATGCCTCCAGAGAATTCAAGATGATCCATATTCTGAGTAGGCATAATATACCAAATTCCCGGTTCTACCTTTTCTCCAGTATAGTATACTTTTGACGGCTCATTAAACGGTGCTCGTGCTGAAATTGTATTTACCAATCCGTCATTTTCAAGCCATCTTTCATCTATAACTCTGCCCCCTGCTGTAACTCCAGTATATCTACCGATAGCAAAAGCATATGGGAACATTAAAGCATTAATTCCAAATACTGGCATATGAGTTCCAGTCCATCTGCTTTGATATGTTTTGGTACCGGCATATGAATAATAATATACTCCAGGCTGAGTATGTATGGTTTCATTGATTTCAGCAGCACCATCAATTGTTAAATCATAAAAAGCATTATCTTTTGAATTTATAAAAGCTTTCAGTTTACTAATATCATATTTTACCCCTTCATTTGAACCAGGTAAATATGACAAACCAAATTGGTCAAGCATTGGATCAAAAAGATTATTTAACTTTGTTGATCCGCAAAGTGCAGCAAGAGAACAAAAAACTTTTGATAAAGTTTTGGACAATCCTCCGGTTGCTTCAAAAAAAGATGTGCCGTTATGAGGCGCAGCCATTGTTGTAACGGAATAAACTTTATCTGCCTGGCCACCTTTAAACAGCGGTGATAATTCGTTAGCGGGAGTTACTGCTCTCTCTTCAGCAGATCCTTCTCCTAAAAGCTGAACTAACAATCTAACTGTAACTCCGCCAAAAGAGTGACCTATTAAATTTATCTTATTTTCTGAATTCCATTGGTCAATTATCGGCTTATCATATACTCTTCCATATCTTGCATGATTATGTTCAGCAGAATGTGCTGCTCCGTAATCCACTATTCCACCTGTAAGCTGCGCATAGAGTTCACAAGCTCTATCCCATGCACTGGAAACAGTTCCAACACCGGCAGCTACGCATTTATATCCTTTTCGTTCAAGTTCAGTAAAGAGATTTCCGGTCATCATTCCCCAATAGGGAAAATATTTATTTGCACCATCATCAGACCCCCAGCCGCAGAGTCCATGGACAAATACAAAAGTGTAGTTTTTACTTTCCGGTTCTGCCGCCGATACCCCAACAGATATGCAGCAAGCAAGCATAACTATGCTCAATAAAATGCATATCACTTTTTTAAAACTTTTTTTCATTCAATTTCCTTCTTTCATTATGATTTACCTGTTATATGATGCTTCTTTCACTATAACAGGCTAAAAGCACGTTTTGTCACAAAAAAATAATAAAAATTTTATAAACAGTATATAAATTTTATCAATTGTATATATAAAAGTCAAGGAAATTTAATAAAGCATCTGACAGAAAAAATCAAATCAAATTTATATAAAAACAACAAATGATTAATACATATAAAAAAAGACCGCACTTAGCGGTCTTTTTAACAACTTTAATTTAAAATATTAAACGGGATGAACTTTATTCTCTATATCAAGATGTTCTCCGTCAATTCCGTATTTTTTGTTACGTCTCTTCTCAAAGAACTTAACAGCAACCTGTCCGAACTGAGCATATGAAAGGATATCTTCATCCTGCTCATAATACTCATTGATTTCGCTGCGGAACTTATCGAGCTCAGGCTTAAGAAGATCAGCACGGCAACAACCTCGCCTCCTTATTGTCTTTCCCTTCAATAGCCAACTGTCCACTGTCAATCGACAATTTGTTCGCCGCCTCGACAAAGCCGACGTTCTCGATCTTGCTGACAAAGGCGAACACATCTCCCCTCTCTCCGCAAGCATAGCAAACAAAGCTCCCCTTCTCCTCATTGACGGAAAGGGAAGGATGCCGGTCCCCGTGGAACGGGCAAAGCCCCATCCACCGGCGACCGACACGGTTCAGTTTCGTATAACGCCCGATCACCTCCCTGATCGACAGGGAGGCTTTCAGTTCTTGTATCTCTTGCTTCGTCATAACCCTAAAGAGGTTTGCGTACCGGGCTGTATATAGTCCGTGATACGGGTGAACGAAGGGTTGTACCGGAAACGGGCGATCCCCGTCGAACCGTTACGGTTCTTCGCGATATAGATCTTGCCGACCCCCACCAAGCTATGCCCCGTCTTTTCGTCGCGGGTGAAGCCATAGCGTTCGGGACGGTAGATGAACGCCACGCAATCCGCCACCTGCTCGATCGTCCCCGAATCGCGCAGGTCGCTCATCACCGGCAGATACGCCTTGTCGGCACGCGCCTCGCAGGCACGATTCATCTGCGAAACCGTCAGCACCGGACAATTGCTGTCCAACGCCAGTTGCTTCAACGCCCTTACATTCCGTCCCACCATCTGTTCCTGTGTCTCCCCCTTCCGGCGGTCGCCGCCCAAAAGGTGCAGGTAGTCCACGACCACCAGGTCGCATTTTCCCAGGCGGCATTGCAGCAGCACTTTCGCCCGTATCTGCTCGACGGTAGCCCCTACCGTATAGTCGAGATAGAAAGGCAAGTCCTTCAACCGGAGGGCAGCCTCTTCCAACTGTCCCAACTCGCGTCCGGTCGGCTTGTTGATGCGCAGGTGATCCGGGTTCACGTCCGTCATCCCTGCCAGCACACGGTTCAACATTTGCAGGCTCGACATCTCCAGGCTGAAGAAGCAGACCGATTTCCCGGCACGCGCCGCGTTCAGGGCCATCTGCAACGTCACCGCCGTCTTCCCGTCGCTCGGCCGTCCGGCGACGATCGTCAGCTCCGTATTGTGGAACCCTCCGGTCACATAGTCGAACTCGGCAAGCCCGCTCTTCACCTGTTCGGCCTCCAGCTCACCGCCAAAGCGACGATAATGCCAGGACACCGCCTCGGCAGCCAGTTCGCCGATCGTACGCACCGGAGCGCCCTCGGCCGTCTTCTGGCGGAACTGCATCAGAAGGCGCTCCGCCTCGTCGACCAGTTCCTCCGGGACGGACGATACCTTGCCAGCCTTGAACGCCATCGTCCCGAACAACGTGACGAGGCATCTCAGCTTATATTGTTTCTTGATTCCTTCCACATAGGCCGCCACGTTCCCGTCGTGGCGCACATTCAGCATGTAGGGCAACAGGAACGACAAACCGCCCAGCTTGGCAGCCAGTTCCTCGTCCGCTTCGCGCATTCCGCGTTCCACCAGCACCATGTCCGGCCGTACCCCCGTTGCATAAATTTTCATGATCACTTCATAGACGAATCCCAACGAAGCATCCGCAAACATTTCCTGAGTCAGCCCTGCAGACTCCGCCTGCACCGGCGCTTCCATCGAGGTCATCAACAGGCAGACCAACGCCTTTTCCATATCGCCCAAAGAGATTCCTCCGTCCGTTTCTTCACCGTTCATCATTGCAAGCCTCCTTCCCCGTCTGCGGTACAACAATCGAACTGCATGCTTCGTCCGCCCATACGGCGTTCGGCCTCTTCCAGGGCGAGGAAAGCGGATTGCTCCGGCGCATCCTTCCCTGCTTCCTTACGACGGATCCCCATGATCGAATCGTATCCGCAGACACAAACACGAATCCCGCCGTTAAGTCGCTTCAGTCCGATCAAATCCTTTTCTTGCAACCAAACAAGACTTCGGTTCAGAGTTTTCGTACACATCCCGCATCTTTTCGCCAGTTCTTCACATTGTCCGACAAACTCGCCGCGCTTACAGACATAATAACGCTTGTTCAAAAAAACCTTCCCGTCCTTGAAAAACACTTCCGAGAACAAAGCCAAGTACACCATGCCGACCGATCTTTCCCGGCCTTCGCCACGAAATAACATCTCCAACACTTTTCGCGGAATGAGGACATATGACTGTCCCAGGAATCCCACAATCCTTTCGTTGTTTAAATTCTGATCCATAATAGATGGATTTAATAATGAATAAATTTGTTATGGCTTGTCGTTTTGCAAATCGGTCCGAACGGATTAATAAACAAATATTTACGACAGCAAATAGACAGCAGGTGTCCATTTGCCCTGTCCGTTCCCTAATATATAATAACTAAAACATACTTCTTATAACTAATTATAAAAAGCGATTTTCGCATTTTTTTCAGAAGAGCGATCTTCAACTTTCAGCCATCACAAAGGTAGAGTCAAATCCATTATTAAAAAAAACTATTTTATGCAGAATTTCAATTCCTTTCACCCTTTAAAAAGAAGCCATATAATACCGCCGATCGGTTTATTTTTTATTACGTGATTTGAAATTCTTAAATTCCGCTTTCATTCCGTCCACGATCGAATCCGACTCATTAGCAATC
>UQGM01000003.1 GCA_900540535.1 uncultured Oscillospiraceae bacterium
CCCGGAACGGGCTCGAACCGTCGACCTCTAGCGTGACAGGCTAGCGTTCTAACCAGCTGAACTACCGGGCCGTTCAGCGACAACGATTATTATACATATTGCAGTAAAATATGTCAAGACCTAACGCATTCTTTTTCTGTTCGAAAAAGAAAATATTTAGTTGTTTCTATTCATATTGCATTATGTTTGTGGTATTATTATTTTAATCATCTTTGTGAGGTGCTGCTTTTTGTTCAGACTTTTCAAATATCTAAAAAAATACAAATTTGAGGCTATATTCGGCCCCATTTTTAAACTTACGGAAGCTATATTTGAACTTATTGTTCCCATAGTTTCTGCAAAAATAATAGATGTCGGCGTTAACGGAAACGGCGGCGTTCCGTACATTATCAAAATGGGCATTGTAATGGTGCTGCTGGGATTTTTTGGTCTCGGATTTTCTCTGTGCTGTCAGTATCTGGCTTCAAAAGCCTCTCAGGGTGTCGGCACGGATTTAAGAAATGACCTGTTCAAAAAAATCCAGTCCTTTTCCCACAAGGAAATTGACTTTTTCGGCCCTTCAACACTCACTACAAGAATGGTCAGCGATATAAATCAAATTCAGACCGGCGTTGCAATGCTCATCCGTCTTGCAATCAGAGTCCCCTGCCTTATTGTTGGTGCAACCATTATGGCTATGTCCATAGATTTAGGACTTTCAGTAATTTTCCTTATTGTTGGTCCTCTCGTATCTTTTGTGCTTTATCTTATTATGATACGCTCTGTCCCCCTTTACAAAGTGGTACAGAAAAAACTCGACGCCGTTTCCCTTATTGCCAGGGAAAACCTTGACGGCATAAGAGTTATCAGAGCTTTTTCAAGACAGGAAAACGAAAACACACGTTTTGAAAACGCCAGCGACGACCTTACAAAAACAGCATTGAAAGTAGGCAGAATTTCCGCTCTTCTCAATCCCGCTACATTCCTTATAATGAACAGCGCCGTTATTGCGGTTATCTTCTTCGGAGGAATGAAGGTAAATTCGGGAACTCTCACACAGGGTGAAATAATTGCTTTCATAAACTATATAAGCCAGATTCTTCTCGCTTTGGTGGCTCTTGCAAATCTTGTAATAATCCTTACAAAGGCAGCCGCCTGTGCTTCGAGAGTAGCCGATGTGCTGGAAGTGGAATCCTCAATTAAAGACGGCGGAAGAGATCTGCCTGAGGACAGTGAAAATGTTCCAGTTGTGGAATTTAAAAACGTCAGCTTTGCTTACAATGAAAATACAGGCGAAAAAGTTCTCGACAATATTTCCTTTACTCTTTCAAAAGGCGAAACACTGGGCGTTATAGGCGGTACCGGTTCGGGTAAAACAACTTTAATAAGCCTTATTCCGAGATTTTATGATGCCACTGAGGGTGAAGTTCTCATAAACGGAGAAAACGTCAAAAATCTTAACTTAAAGCCTTTGCGATCCTTTGTATCAGTTGTTCAGCAGGGAGCGTCAATAATAAGAGGTACAGTAAAGGAAAACATAGTCATGGGCAGAAAGGACATATCCGACGAGGACGTTGAAAAAGCAGCGCAAACCGCTCAGGCTCATGAATTTATCTCAAAGCTTTCCGAAGGATATGAAACAGTTATAGAGCGTTCCGGCAGCAATCTTTCCGGCGGACAGAAACAGCGTCTTGCCATTGCCCGTGCAGTTGCCGGAAATCCGTCGGTACTCATTCTCGACGACAGCGCCAGCGCACTTGATTTTGCCACAGACGCCGCCCTCAGACGTGCAATAAACAAAACAAGCGAAAACAGAGCTGTGATTATAGTTTCGCAAAGAGTTAACTCCGTAAGATATGCCGACAAAATAGCGGTACTTGACGACGGAAAGCTTGCAGGTCTTGACAGCCATGAAAAGCTTCTTGACACCTGCGAAGTGTACAGAGAAATATGCCTCTCCCAGCTCAGCAGCGAGGAGGTGCTCAAATGAAAAGCAGTCAGGTTTTAAAAAGAATTTTCAAATATACCGGAAAATACTCGGCGATGCTGATTTTAGGTCTGATTTTCAGCGCCGGCGGCGTTGCAATGACACTTTATTCTCCTATTCTTATAGGTGAAGCGGTGGATATGATTATCGGCCCCGACAACGTTAATTTCGGCGGCATAGGCAAAATCGCCATACAGCTTGCAGCAGTAATTGCCGCAGGAACTGTTTTCCAGTGGCTTTCCACTCTCTGCACAAACTATGTGGCATTTAAAACTACCCGTTCAATGAGAGTCGATATTTTCAGAAAGCTTGGCACTCTCCCCTTAAAATATTCCGACACTCATTCCCACGGCGATATTTTAAGCCGCATTATTGCAGATATAGAGCAGGTTTCCGACGGACTTTTACAGGGATTTGCTCAGTTTTTCAGCGGCATTGCAACTATAATAGGTACAATCGCCTTTATGTTCAGCGTAAATGCGAAAATAGCCCTTGTAGTAATAGTCCTCACTCCCCTTTCCCTTTTCGTGGCTTATTTTATTGCAAAAAACTGTCAGAAAATGTTTGTAAAGCAGAATAAAATAAGAGGTGAGCTTACAGGACTTGCAGAAGAGATGATAAGCGCATCCAAAACCGTAAGGGCGTTTTCCTACGAAGATATTTCACAGGAGCGCCTCGAAGAGGTCAACTCAAGGCTTTATGACTGTGGAGTAAAAGCGCAGTTTTTCTCCGCCATGACAAACCCCTGTACAAGATTTGTAAACGGTGTTGTATTTGCGGCAGTTGCAATTTCGGGAGCTCTTACAGCTCTTTCCGGCACAATATCAGTGGGACAGATTTCAAGCTTTTTAACTTACGCAAACCAGTATACAAAGCCTTTCAATGAAATTACCGGAGTTATAACTGAGCTTCAAAACGCATTTTCCTGTGCGGCACGAGTTTTTGCAGTGCTCGATGAAGAAAGCGAAAGCGATGACAGCGCTTTACCGGAAATAACAAATTGTGACGGCTCTGTAAAAATAGAAAACCTTTCTTTCTCCTATTCACCGAAAAAGCCTCTCATTGAAAACTTTAACCTTACCGCTAATCCCGGACAGAAAACCGCCATTGTAGGCCCCACAGGATGCGGAAAAACAACTTTTATAAATCTTCTCATGCGCTTTTATGAGCCTCAGTCGGGAGTCATTAAAGTAAGCGGAATACCGGCAAATTCAGTAAAACGCTCTTCTCTCAGAAGCTGCTATGGAATGGTTCTTCAGGAAACATGGCTTTTCTCAGGAACGGTCAAGGAGAATATCGCCTATGCAAGACCCGACGCTACCGACGAAGAGATAATAACCGCCGCTAAGCTTGCCCATGCTCATGGATTTATAAAGCATCTTAAAGACGGCTATGACACAATGATAACCGAAGACGGTGGAAATCTCTCACAGGGACAAAAGCAGCTTCTTTGCATTGCGAGAATAATGCTTACAAGTCCGCCAATGCTTATTCTCGACGAAGCGACCAGCAGCATAGATACAAGAACAGAAATAAAAATCCAGCAGGCCTTTGATGAAATGATGAAGGGACGCACAAGCTTTATAGTTGCCCACAGACTTTCAACAATAAAGACCGCCGACACAATTCTTGTAATGCGTGACGGAAAGATAATAGAGCAGGGCACTCACGAAAGCCTTATGGCTGAAAATGGTTTCTACGCAAACCTCTATAACAGTCAGTTTGAGCCAAGCGAAGAATAAAAAGTGATATAAAAATAAGCTGTGAGATTAAATCCCACAGCTTATTTTTTATTTATGCCCCGTTTGACTCTTTAGCCGTAAATACGGCCTCCATTACATCTTTACCGAATTCATAAATTGAAACGGACAAATCATATATTCCGTATGCGGGAGCGGGAAGAAAAAACGACAGTCCTTCAGCTGCCTTTTCCGGCATGAGACTTTTTTCATCATCCTCCAAAGGCTCAGTAAAAATCCCCTGAGCCTGAGTGTATCCTGAAATCAGACTTTTTACGGTTACAGTCTGCGTTCCGAAAGTTACATATTCCGACGTCTCCTGAGCCGTAAAGAATGCTCCGGCAAAAATTACACCTGCCGCAATAACACTTGTAAAAATCAGATAGCCTTTAAATATCCCGCTCTTCTTTGATTTTCCTTTTTTCTTTGGTTCCATTAAACTTCCTCCCTTTTAAGTATGTATCCTTTAAACTACATATCTTTCCAGCATCGAAGAGAGCGCATCTCCCAAAAGTCTGCCCGAATATGCCGCTTCATCAAGGGTATTTGCATCGCTTCCCATTTCAATAAGCAGCGAACAATGGGATTTATGCATATTATACTGTCTCGAACAGAAAAACAGCGGCCTTACAAGTCCCGGATATTTATCCTCACACTCCTTTTGCAGATTTAGGGCAAAGCGAAGATTGTATTCCCAATCCGGGAAACCTACTACTCCGCCGTCCTCACAGCCTGAAACTATCATTATCTGCGCCGCTTTTTTGCCGTTTATCTCAGCTGTAGGCTTCGTCATCACTCCCGTATCAGGATTCTTTATTGCATCACGGTGAATATCCAAAAGCACCTGCAAGGACGGATATTTTTCCATGTACTTTTCTATCTGATCCTCAGAGCGGTAATAAGCTCCGCTGTAAGTGGTATCGTATATTGTAGTATCGTGAATTACGCCAATTCCCGCTTCTTCAAGCTGCTTTGCAATTTCATCCCCTACTCTTACCATATTCGTTGCCGGATCTTTGCTCCTTGTGACCACTGAATTCGAATACCAGCCTAAATCAAGAGTCTGGTATCCTTCCGTTGTATGGGTATGATATATAAGCACGATGGGGTCGGATTTGTTTTCTATTTTTAAATCAACTTCCTTTTTAAGCTCTGCCGCAATATCTATATCATGTTCAGCAGTTTTATTGTTTACCCATATATTCTCATAAACATCGGTAGCATTGGATTTACCGTACTTGTATTCGGTTATTTTACCGTCATTTGAAAGGCTTCCGCTTTTCTCCTTAGCTGCCGCAATCAGCTTTGCTATATCATCGGGAGTATATGCAAGGGTTCCGTTTTCCTTTTCTTCATTCTGCTGACTTTCGCTTTCGGGCACTTTGGCTCCCGGTGCTGATGATGAATTTCCCTTAGCTGAAGTTGCCTTTTCCTGAGCCGCTTCCTTTTTCTCCTCTAAAAGCTGTGCGCCTCCCTCAGGCAAAGCAAGTCCTGCCGAAAAAACACTTACACTTTCAAAAAGCGGAAGCAGATAATCTCCGAAAACAAAACCCGCTCCTATTACCGCAGCCATAACCACCGGCATAATGGCCTTTTTAAGCTTTATCCTCCCCACCGCATAAACTTTTCGTTTCAAAAAACTACATCCTTTTCCCTGTCCTTTAAGTCCGCAGGACACGGGAGTTATTATACGGACCCTTTAAATTTATATGCCGATGTTTATTTTTTATGACCTTAAAAGGTAAGTGTCACCATATCCTGAGCGGAAACGGTAGGCTGCAAAGCACAGTTTATGGAAAGAGCCACAAGCCTTGCGGCTCTTTTAGTGAGCATATCAATATCCTTAGGGGTGACTATCATATCTCCCCCGACGCTGTGATACTTTTCATAAAGCCCTTCTTCCTCTTTTCCGCTGATTTTGTTTGTAAGATCAGTGCAAAGAGTAGCGGCATCTATTACTGTTGGAACTCCCATGGAAATTACGGGAACACCTACGGTTTTTTCGCTTATCTCTTTACGGGAATTGCCCACTCCGCCTCCCGGCACAACGCCGCAATCGCTTATCTGAACAGTGCAGCCAAGTCTTTCAAAACTGCGGCAGGCAAGAGCATCAACGGTTATGACAGCGCTGGGCGAAATTTCACGGACTAAACCTTTTATGATTTCCGCAGTTTCCATTCCTGTGCGTCCAAGAACTCCCGGCACAGCCGCTGCAACTGAACGGAGTCTCCCAAGCCCCAGCTCTCCCGTCACCTCTTCATTTAAATGTCTTGTTGCAAGGAGCATGGAAGCGGTCTGAGGTCCCAGTGCGTCGGGAGTTATGTTATCATTTCCAAGTCCTGCCACAAGAACCGTTCCGGACTTTGGCAGAATTCTTGAAATTTCATGGGATACCGCCGTAAGCCGTCCGTCAAGAAGCTCCCCGTCATGGGTAAAGGGCGGAACTTCCACGGTTATATATTTTCCCACCGGTTTACCTGTTCTTTTGTAGGCTTCCTCTGTCAGAATTTCCACAATAGTAACTTTCGCATTATCAAGGTCTCGCCGTGTTACCTTTATCCCTTTTTCTTCTCCGTTAAGATTTATTACATCGGTACACTCTATTGCAAGGTCTGTTCTGTAATTCATTTGTTTTCCCTCAGTTTCCAAGAATTTATTTTCATGTTTTCCTTAATATTATTGACAGAGCAAAATAAAAAATGCGTCTGTATGAAAACAGACGCACTGAGAAATGTTTTATTAAAAACAGAATTATTGTATAATGAAAAGCAGAAAAATATTTTAAAACTCCAAAGCGGTGAAAATATGAAAAGAATTATTGACGGCGAAAAAACAAACATTACGGGCAAAAGAATAAAAGCTGCACGTATAAAAGCAGGACTCAGCCAGCAACAGCTTTCGGATAAGCTCGAACTTTCAGCCGTTTATGTCTGCCGTGGTTCGGTTTCAAGAATTGAAAACGGAGAACGAGCTGTTACTGATATTGAAATTGACGCTATTTCAAAAGTGCTCGGAGTAACCCTCGATTACCTTTTCGGAAGAAGCGAAGAATAAAAGATGTCCCGAAATTCGGGACATCTTTTTCTTTACTATACTATATATATTAATTTTTATCCCTTGCTCCGCTTTCCCGTAACTTCACTGAAAGCTATTTCAAAAACTGTCACTCCACGGGTCTGATTTTCGTTAAAATCAAATTCTCTTCCCGTACAGTTTTCCATGATTTTTATAAGTGCCTCTTTTTTCTCATCATGACTTGTAAGCTCTCTTGCACATCCGAATCCTATAACGCTTTCATAGGCGCAGGAGTAAACACAGGCGCTTTCTCCCTCACCTGTGATTCTTTCCATAGTATGCACTTCAAAACACACTTTAGGATTCTTTTTAATAAGCTCAATCTTTTTGCCCTCTGAGGCACAGTGAAAATAAACCTTGAATTTACCGTCATTTTCCGAAAATCCGAAATTCAGCGGCACAGCATAAGGGTATTCTCCGCCGCTTACGGATAATGTACCAACACAGTTTTTACTCAGTATCTTCACAAGTTCGCTTGTATCTTTTATCTCTCTTTCTTTTCTGCGCATTTTATCACCTTTTAAAAAATCCCGCAGCGTTATACTCTGCGGGATTTTGATTTAATGTTTTCTTGACTTTCTGCGTTTATGTATAAATCCGACTACTCCGGCAAAAATCCACCATGCTACCGACAAATATAAAAATATATTTTTGGCAGCAGTCCTTGCAGAACCAACATCAGATTTAACTTGTGAAAAAAGGGAGAATACGCTTCCGATTTCGGACAGTGCCTCTTCAATAGGTCTTTTGCCCTCAGGTTTATTTTCCATTGAAAGACTCTCCTTTTTTCTTAAAATCAGGCGATAATTTCACCCATAAGTCCGGGAGTTGCTCCTGCTGCATTGGACTCATCTGTATCAATATGCATTGCAAGGGCAAACTTGGGGCTTACTCTTACAACAACGTCACCGAAAACAAGTGAACGCTCAGCGGAAGTGATCTTAACGCTTACAACCTGCTTATCGGAAAGGCCGTATTTCTCAGCATCCTCAGGTGTGCAGTGGATGTGACGCTTTGCAACAATAACGCCTTCGCTGATTTCAACTTCGCCCTTAGGTCCGACAAGCTTGCAAGCTCCGCTGCCGGCAATATCGCCTGACTCTCTTACGGGAGCCTTTACGCCGATTGAACGTGCATCAGCTGCTGAAAGCTCAACCTGAGTATTGGGACGGATAGGTCCGAGAATTGAAACTGAGGGGAAGCTGCCCTTAGTTCCTACAACCTGAATTCTTTCTTCGCAAGCGAACTGACCGGGCTGTGAAAGATCCTTTTTATGTGTAAGCTCATATCCCTCGCCGAAAAGGATGTCAAGGGTCTTGCGGTCAACATGGACGTGACGTGCAGATGTTTCAACTAATACTGTTTTCTCCATTTGAAAAACCTCCGAATTTATGTACATTCTCTTTCTAATATATATTACAACATTTTTTGCGGTAATTCAAATACTTTTAAGGAGTTTAGAAGAAGTTCATTTTACGGCGATTAAAAACCGCCGAAGATAGTTTCGGCGGCCGGGAGTTTAACTATATGTTTATTATTAATTGAATTTTCCATAACTATTTAGCTGTATTTGTTTGCTGATTAGATGTAGTTTCTAACATCTTATGAATATTCTTAACGTTGTTCTTATTCACTTGATTGTCTTGCACCAAAATATCTGTGTTTTCGATAAGTTTTCCAAAACCATATAAAGGCACCGTCAACAGCCATGCAATCAGCGAACCAAAAATAAGAATAGGAACACTGTAAACCAAACCTATCAGAAACACTTCATCTTCTTCAAAAGTCATATAAATGAACATCGCAAATGCACCTATTATTGAAGCCAAAACATCCAAAGCGAAAAAGATTTTGCTTAGTCTCTGGATTTTCACTCCTATGCCATCAAACATTTTGTCAACTTTTTCTTCAATCATAATCTTATGTCCTCCTTAAAATTATTTTTGCGCCTTCAGTATAATACTAATTAATCGTTTTGTCAACGATAATATCGTTATCAAAACGCAAATGCCGTTCTTTCCATTACAATATATCCGGGAGATGAGATTGATGACTTTTTGCCAGACACTTCGCAATCTGATTGAAGAGCGTGGTATTACACAAAAGCAGTTAGCGCATACGCTGAAAATCCCGGTATCTACCCTTGGGGGATATGTTCAGGGAACAAGCGAGCCCGATTTTGAGACACTTAAACTTTTTGCCGCCTATTTTGACGTATCTGCTGATTATCTGCTAAATCTTAATGTAGGCGAAGCCCGAACTCCTTTGGAAAACGAATTGCTGCGCATTTTCCGCACCCTTGAACCGCAGCAGCAAGAGCTGTATGTGGAACAGGGAAAGGCTTTTTTGAAATTCAACGCAAAACCCGAAAAAAAATCATCTCCATACGATTCTCAGAATATCGCTGACTGATATAATGCTTTATAATATTTAAACTCCGACAGATAATTCTGCCGGAGTTTTTTTGCTGACTGCATTATTAAACTATGATATAATAAAGAAACTAAAATCGGTTTAACTTGTCATATATTGTTATACGCTTTTTCAAGGAGGTTTAAAATGAAATATTCAAATTGGCAGGAGCTTAAAGATGCCTGTATGGGCTGCCAAAACTGTCCTCTTGGTGCAACAAGAACAAATCTTGTTTTCGGAACAGGCAATGAAAATGCCGAAGTGCTTTTTGTCGGTGAAGGTCCGGGAGAAAACGAGGATTTACAGGGCGAACCTTTTGTTGGCAGAGGCGGAAAACTTCTCGATAAATATCTTGAGGCAATAGATCTGAGCCGTGATAAAAACATCTATATTGCCAACATGGTAAAATGCCGTCCGCCCCACAACCGTGATCCGAAACCGGAAGAACAGGAAGAATGTATTAAATGGCTCAGAGAACAGTTCCGCCTGCTCAGGCCAAAAATCATAGTATGCCTTGGACGAATTTCCGCTCAGAAACTTATCTCACCAGATTTCAAGGTCACAAAGCAGCACGGTGAATTTTTTGAAAAGGGCGGAGTCCTTATGATGGGCACTTTCCATCCGGCAGCTCTTCTGAGAAATCCCAATCAAAAGCCTGCCGCTCTTGAGGATTTTATAAAACTCCGCAGCAAAATAGAGGAAATCTGCGACCATACTTACGATGTGTAAACTTTTACTTCATTATAGCCTTATGGGTTAGGAAAAGAGGAAAATATGGAAAAGGTGAAATTTTATCTTATAACCGATCTCCATTACTATGCACCTGAACTTGGCACAAGCGGAAAAGCCTATATAAAGCGTGAAATTCAGGATCAGGTTGTTTTAAAGGAATCCGGAGCTGTAATCGATGCAGCAATTGATTTAATTATTGCAGACAAAGAAACAAATATTGTACTGATTCCCGGCGATCTTACCAATAACGGTGAAGCACTGAGCCATAAAGGTATAATTAAAAAGCTCCAAAGACTTAAAGATTCCGGCAAAAAGGTCTATGTAACGACTGCAACCCATGACTTTAATTCCTATGAGCGTTTCCCTGAATATTCATCAGAAAGCTGTTATTTCGGAGAAGAGAAAACTCCTGCCGAGCCAACACCTCGTGAAGCCCTTGCCGAAATGTACCGTCCCTTCGGTATGGATGATGCTGTAAGTGTAGAGGAAGAAAGCATGTCTTATTCCGTTATGCTGGGTAAAAAGACACGACTCCTCGCTCTTAACGACGACGGCAACGGACATTCTTTCTGTGGATATTTTCCAAATTGCCTTGACTGGATTAAACAACAGGCGAAAGAAGCTACTGAAAATCACGAAACTATTTTTGCAATGACTCATCATCCCCTGCTGCCTCCAATGGAACTTTATCCGGTAATAAGCCAAAGGGATATGCTGGGTGATTATAAAAAAATGGCAGCTTTTCTTTCCGATCTCGGCATCGGCATTGTTTTTACCGGCCATACTCATGAGCAAAATGTAAAATTCATCGAAACTGAAAAAGGCAATCGCATTTATGACGTAAACACGGCATCTTTAGTTGGTCATCCGTCACCTATCCGTAAAGTTGAACTCTCACAAAAGGAAGTTAAAATAGAAACACTTCACATTGAAAGTTTTGATGGACTTCCCTCCGGAATGAGCGTAAAAGAATTTTTCATCAGAAAGTTTGATACTCTTGTTTTAGGCGGCATTGATGCGGCAGTAAACGATCACGAAAAGCTTGCTGACATTCTCAATGGACTGAGCGTACCAAGAAGTTTTGTGGATAACAATACTTTCCTTATTAAAGCAGTGGGAAAAGTACTTGATAATGTCACTGTGGGCACAGTTTCAAAGCTTATAGGTTCAAGAGCAGATTATACTGACATTAAAAACATAAAAGTAAAAAATCTTGTAGCCGATGTAATTCGCAATCTTTACGGCGGAGAACAGTTCTATGCCCCCGGAACAGCTGAATATGAAGCTGTCATGGGATTAGTACACCGACTTCTGGAACTCGCAAAAAAGTTTATTCCCCAAGAAAAACAACCTGAAATAATGAACTCTTTTCCATTATATATATGCGAAATTCTATATGACGGCGGTTTTGACGATAACAACTGTGTTCTTCCGCTGATAACAGGAAGAAAATCTTAAAATAAAATTTTTCTCTTAAATTTTATGAGTTTTCACCACAGTAAATCGTTAAAAACGCAAATTTGATATACAAATCTTGCCTTTAATGGTAAAATTAATTAACAAAATTGTTGTTTCGCCTTATTACCAATATAAGGAATATAAGTTTTGCACAAAAATTATACTCCTTTTTTGTACGCCAATAATGCATTTCATATATAAAAAATTACTTTTTTTGCTTGACAAACTCTTTTGGTTGTTGTAAATTGTTATCGATAGCTTTTGCCCTAAGGGCATAAAAAAGACAGCCTGAGCTAATATGGCTGTAATTTTGAAAGGAGAATACATACCCATGAGAAAGAATCTCGCAAAACTTATCGCTTTGATGATGGCTCTTGTTCTTGTTTTCTCATTCGCAGCATGCGGCGGAGATAAAGATGAGCAGCCCTCAGACACAACCAATGAAGTAGTTAACACAGAAGATGCAGTTACACCCGATGAGACAGGTGATACAGCTGCTTCCGATGAAACAGGCGACACAGCTGCTTCCGGTGAGACAGATAACACAGCTGCTCCTGGTGAAACAGGTAAGACTGACACTGACACACCCGCTCCCGGCGGAATCGTGCTTCCCAATAATGCTGCTAGTGGCGTTAAACTTTACAACGATGCGCTTGCTAAAGTTTCCAGCACTAAAGCAACTGTAAACCGTGATCTTAATTATGCACGTGTTGAAAAAGGTATCATTAAAATTGACCTTTTTTCACTTGGTGACGTTAGGGGTCTCTTCAAAAAGGGTGGCGGAAATCTCAGCGGAGCAAAGCTTTCTGCTCTCAGTGCAGGCGATGTAGCTGATTTTTCTTCAAAACAAGTAGGTAACAGCTACGAACTTAAATTTACACTCAAAACCGTTAAATGTGATCAGACTGCAAAATTTGGTAAGGGCGGCTATATGTATTTTATTACTATGGATGAAATTGCCAATATTGTTAAACAGATCGGTGACGAACTTAGCGGCGGAAGCATTGCAATTAAAGTTTACAAAGACAAATCATCCTTTAATCTTGAAAAAGGTGTCTTCACTGTAAATATTGACAAAAACACAGGTAAGTTAACTTCTGCAACTCTTAGCTTCACTGAAACAATTGACGGCAGATGTAATGCTCCTATTTCCGGACCGTTTGCTATTGATGCTGATGCAGCAGTTCAGGGATACGGTACAGTTAAATATACACTTTCATAAAATATTAAGAATTAAAAAATCCGTTTGGTTAAATCCAAACGGATTTTTTTGCCTGTTACATAGACAAATGCATAAACGCTATGGCTAATACAGAAAAGTGAGTCCTCAAAAAACATTTAACTGTATCTAATCAATATATAATTTAACTAAGCAGCATTGACAAGGAGATTACGATATAGTAAATTTATATACAGTTTATAATTTGTTTATTTTTATAAGCTCCAGCATTATTCCCTAATTTGAGGAGGAACACACATTAATGAAAAATCTTTTTGCAAAAACCACAGCACTGTTTATTACAATGGCTATTATAATTTCGCTGGCGGCATGCGGTGATAAAAACGAATTTGACGGCAGCACCACCGACAATAATCAGACCGATGTAAATTCAGAAATTTACAGTGACATAACCGAAACTGAAAGCGATACTGTCGCTGCCGATAGTTCTTCTGAAGCAGAATCCACATCAAAAAATGAAACCACAACCAAGCCATCTGAAACACAGGCAATTTCCAATTCCATTGAGAATTCCTCTGCGCTTCCTAAGGATGTCGCTTCAGGAGTAAAGCTTTATAATGACGCTGTTGCAAAAAATAAAAACAAAGGTGCCTCAATAGTACGCAAAATAAACTCAGCCAAAGCTAATGCAGGTTTTATAAAAATAGATCTGCTGTCTTTTGACAATGTCGAAACAATTTTTGCAAAGGGCAACGGTCCTATTAGTAACCGTCTTTCTTCCCTCAGCTCAAAATATGTAAAGGACTTTTCATCAAAAGACCTTGGCAGCAGTTATGAGCTCAAATTCAAATTAAAAGAAGCTACCTGCGATCAGAATACAAAAGTCGGAGCTTTCGGATATATGCATTTTATCACCATGGATGAAGTTGAATTTTTGGTAAAGCAGATGTGCGGAGAGCTTACAGGCAGTTCAGACGGCGTAAAGGTTTACAAAGATCAGACAAAGCTTTTACTGCGTGACGGTGTACTTACAGTAAACATAAATAAAAGCACAGGAAAAATAACATTTGCCGCACTTTCATACATAGAGGTCATCAACGGAAAAATCAAGGCTCCAATTGTCGGATCTCTCGCAATTGATGCATCTGCGGATGTTGAAGGTGCCTGCACAGTAAATTACACATTCTGATAAAACAATTTTTCCGTCCGGTTAAGCCGGGCGGATTTTTTATTTTTGAAGTTTATTACCTAATCCTGAGGTTAAAATAAACAGGTATAGACAAAATATTTGCCTATAACTTACATCATTAACTTTCGGGAGTGATTGGCTATAAATATAAAGGCAAAAAGCACATCTTCAAAAATGCTGATCAACCTTATCAGCTCACTGGTAGTTTTCGGTATTAACCTTATAATACAGTTTTTCTTTTCGCCATATATTGTCCGTGAACTGGGAGCTGAGGCAAACGGCTTTATCACCCTTGCAAACAATTTTATAACATATGCATCTTTGCTCACATCTGCTCTTAATTCCATGTCCGGAAGATTTATTTCAATGGCATATCATCAGCATAACGCCGAGATGTCCAACCGCTACTATACCGCTTCCTTTGTAAGCGGATTTTTTGCTGTGGGTATTTTACTTGTTCCCGTATTTTTCACGGTAATGTATCTCGAAAAAATTCTCAATATTCCTCCTGCACTTATTGGAGATGTAAAACTCCTCTTTACCCTTGTATTTATAAACTTCTTCCTCATAACCGCTTTCACCCCATGGGCAGCGGCAACATATGTCACTAATACACTCTACCTTAAATCTCTGCGCACAATGGAATCCCAGATAATAAAAGTGATCGTTATAACGGGACTTTTTGTATTTCTCAAACCGTCAATTATATATGTGGGCTTCGCCTCACTTCTTGCCACAATTTTTGTCACGGTAACATCCTTTTATTATAAGCGGCGTCTGCTTCCTGAAATAAACGTTAAAAAAGCATATTTTCATGTAAGAGACTGCGTAAAACTGTTTTTTGCCGGAATGTGGAACACCGTAAATCAGACGGGAAATATGCTTTCAGGGGGACTTGATATTCTCATAAGCAACCTTTTTCTGGGATACGAGGAAATGGGACTTTTATCAATAGCCAAGGGAATATCGGGAGTAATTGCAAATCTTTCCACTACTCTCATCGGAATATTTGCTCCTCAGACGACCATGAAATACGCTGCGGGTAAACCAAAAGAAATTGTCCCTATTCTTAAAAGAGGATGCCGCATCTGTTCCCTGTTAACCGCTCTGCCCGTCGGCGGATTTCTCGCTATGGGACAAGAATTTTTCAGTCTTTGGATGCCCGGAGAAAACTCCCATGTACTTTATGTCCTTACTTCCCTTTCCTGTATCCACTTTGCATTTACCGCCGGAGCCCAGTGTCTGATAAATGTATTCACTGCCACAAATCGTTTAAAACTCAGTTCGGTTTCTGTGCTCTCCTCAGGACTTTTAGGAACTGTGACAGCTTTAATTTTTATAAAAGTTAATCCCTCTCTTGGGGTTTACGGAGTTGCCGGTATAAGCGGAGCTTTCATATTGTTAAGAACTGTGTTATTTATAATACCCTTTTCAGCTAAATATCTGAATGAGCCTGTAAAAACCTTTTTTCCTGAAATATTTGTATCCCTTTACTGCACCGGAGCAGTATTTTTCTGCGGAGTTATTTTCAAAAATCTTCTCTCTCCCCAAAGCTGGATTTCCCTCATCTTTGCCGCATCTCTCACTGCCCTTTTCGGAATAGTTCTGTCACTGCCCGTTGCTTTGAACAAAAATGATATAAAACTTATTATTTCATTTTCAAAAAAATACTTTGTAAAACGCTGAATGAAGAATTGCAAATCTAAAAACATCTTGCTTCCTTAACAGAAATTTTATTTTCAGCAGTAAAGTTATATATTTATTAATAAATGAGTGCATTTTTCTCTGATTAATTAACAAAAAACAGTAGCGTTTTTTATTTTCATCTGTTATAATAGCGTTAGGTTGTCGGGGTACAGCTTTTTTGTTGCTGCCCGGAACAACACAAGGACACAAAAAAATTAATGGAGGTAGATCCCGATGAGCTACAAGTATGTTTACCTGTTCAGCGAAGGTAACGGCACAATGAGAGAAATCCTCGGCGGTAAGGGCGCAAACCTTGCCGAGATGACAAATCTCGGTATGCCTGTTCCCCAGGGCTTCACTGTTTCTACAGAAGCTTGCACACGCTACTATGATGACGGAAAAGTTATCGCTTCCGACATCGAGGAGCAGATTTATGAATATCTCGGAAAGATGGAGGAAATCAACGGTAAGAAGTTTGGCGATACAAAGAATCCCCTTCTTGTTTCCGTTCGTTCAGGTGCAAGAGCATCCATGCCCGGCATGATGGACACAATCCTTAACCTCGGTCTTAACGATGAGGTTGCTGCTGGTCTTATTGCAGGTAACCCCGATCCCAAGTTTGAAAGATTCGTTTACGACTCATATCGTCGTTTCATCCAGATGTTCTCTGACGTTGTTATGGAGCTTTCCAAGAAGCGTTTCGAAGAGATCATTGACGATGTTAAGGCTAAGAAGGGCGTAAAGAACGACATCGATCTTGATGTTAACGATATGAAAGAGCTCGTTAAGCTCTTCAAAGAGTTCTATAAGTCAGAGAAAGGTGAGGATTTCCCCACCGATCCCAAAACTCAGCTTATGGAAGCTATCAAGGCTGTTTTCCGTTCATGGGACAACCCCCGTGCAAACGTTTACCGCCGCATGAACGACATCCCCTATTCATGGGGTACTGCCGTTAACGTTCAGCCCATGGTTTTCGGTAACCTTAACGAGAATTCAGGTACAGGCGTTGCCTTCACACGTGACCCCGCTACTGGCGAAAAGGCTCTCTTCGGTGAGTACCTTATCAACGCTCAGGGTGAAGACGTTGTTGCAGGCGTTCGTACTCCCTCCCCCATTGCAAAGCTTAAGGAGGATATGCCTGAGGTTTACAATCAGTTCGCAGAGATTGCTAACAGACTTGAGAACCACTACAAAGATATGCAGGATATGGAGTTCACTATCGAAAACGGTAAGCTCTATATGCTTCAGACAAGAAACGGTAAGAGAACAGCTGCTGCTGCTCTTAAGATCGCCGTTGACCTTGTTGACGAGGGCATGATCGACGAGGAAGAAGCAGTTCTTCGTGTTGAGCCCAAGCAGCTTGACGCTCTTCTTCATCCTCAGTTCGATGCTAAAGCTCTTAAGGCTGCTACTCCCGTTGGAGCAGGTCTTGCTGCTTCTCCCGGAGCTGCTTGCGGTAAAGTTGTCTTCACAGCTGAAGACGCTAAAGAGTGGGCTGAAAAAGGCGAGAAGGTTGTTCTTGTTCGTCTTGAGACAAGCCCCGAAGACATCGAGGGTATGGCTGCCGCTCAGGGTATCCTGACAGTTCGCGGCGGTATGACTTCTCACGCTGCTGTTGTTGCTCGTGGTATGGGTACATGCTGCGTTTCCGGCTGCGGTGAAATCACAATGCACGCTGATCAGAAGTACTTCGAGCTTGCTGGCAAGGAGTACCACGAGGGCGATTACATCTCCCTTGACGGTTCAACAGGTAAGATCTACGGTGAGGCTATCCCCACTGTTGAAGCTGAAATTTCCGGCGACTTCGGCCGCTTCATGGCTTGGGCTGACGAGAGAAGAGTTCTCAAAGTTCGCACCAACGCTGATAACCCCAGAGATACAGCTCAGGCTGTTCACTTCGGCGCAGAGGGCATCGGCCTTTGCCGTACAGAGCACATGTTCTTTGAAGGCGACAGAATCAAGGCTATCCGTGAGATGATCGTTTCAAAGACAGTTGAAGAGAGAGAAAAGGCTCTTGCTAAGATCCTTCCCCTTCAGCAGGGCGACTTCGAGGCTATGTACAGAGAGCTTGCTGGACGTCCCATGACAGTCCGCTTCCTCGATCCGCCTCTCCACGAGTTCGTTCCTCAGAAGGAAGAGGATATCGTTGAGCTTGCTGGCGAGATGAACATCTCCGTTGACGAGCTTAAGGCAATTATCGAAGGCCTTCACGAGTTCAACCCCATGATGGGTCACAGAGGATGCCGTCTTGCAGTAACTTATCCTGAAATTGCTGCAATGCAGACAACAGCTGTTATCAAGGCTGCTATTGCTGTTAACGCTGAGCATCCTGAGTACAACATCGTTCCTGAGATCATGATTCCCCTTGTTGGCGAAATCAAAGAGCTCAAGTTCGTTAAGGATGTTGTTACTAAGACTGCTGATGCAATCATCGCTGACGCTGGCGTTGAGCTTTCATACAAAGTTGGTACAATGATTGAGATCCCCCGTGCAGCTCTTACAGCTGACGAGATCGCTCAGGAAGCAGAGTTCTTCAGCTTCGGTACTAACGACCTTACTCAGATGACATTCGGCTTTAGCCGTGATGACGCTGGTAAGTTCCTTGACGCTTACTATGATAACAAGATCTACGAGTCAGATCCCTTCGCTAAGCTTGACCAGGTTGGCGTTGGCAAGCTCGTTAAGATGGCTGCTGAGCTTGGCCGCAAGACACGTCCCGACATTAAACTCGGAATCTGCGGTGAGCACGGCGGAGATCCCAGCTCTGTTGAGTTCTGCCACAACATTGGCCTCAACTATGTTTCCTGCTCACCTTATCGTGTGCCGATCGCACGTCTTGCTGCTGCACAGGCTGCTATCAAGGAAAAGAGAGCTAAATAAGTTAATATTTAAGGTTTCTTAAATAAACTTACCTCCCGAAGCTTCGGCTTCGGGAGTTTTTTTTGCTTTTGATATAGATAATAATAAATATGTGACAAAAATCTTCTACAAATATAATAATTTTATTTGTGTTATTTGTGAATATCCTTATTATTTTTTTCATGATATTATTAATACACATTAAAAAACAGGAGGGTTATTATGAAACACTTAAAAAACACGTTTATGACATTGTTGATTATTTTTACATATATGGAATACTTTATTAGCATGTCTATCCCTGTATCCAGTCCAAAGAAAACTACCATAGAAATGGTTCTAAGTATTAAATCAGATGCTTAAGATAAACCTTTTCACAACGAAGTTACCTTTTCGGAATAAATTATAGGAGGAAACTAATATGAGCAAAACTAAAAAAATTATTATATCTGTAGTTGCGGCAATTATTGTAATGTTGGGAGCATATGTTGCATATATTTTTTCAACAACCTATTCTTATGATCAAGCTTTAAATTACTGCCTCAAACATACACAAATTGGTGCAACAGAATTCTATTTCTGCAGTCGTGACGGATATCACTATTTTTTAGCTGAAGGAAACAAAGATGACCGTCAGGAACTTTTCAGGTTTGAACAGGAGGGAATGTTAGCTTTCAACAGATACCGAACAGCAGGTGGAGATGTGGGTGATGATACGACCGTAGGTTCATTTTTATACTTTTCGAAGGATGAAAATGGTAAGAACTCTTCCATCAAAAATTACACCTTCTATTCCACAAGCGATAAAATGATTAACAAATGCGTATATACTATAAGCATAAACGGTGTAGATAAAGAGTATACTAAAGGCCTCAGCGACAAGTTTGTTTTTACAATTAACGATATAGGCATAAAAGATGGACTTCAAAGAGAACTTGAAAAAATAACTTTTTACCATGATGACACAGTAGTACAGGAATACTTTATACCTGTCGAATGATAAATGAACTTACCACCCGAAGCCAAAGCTTCGGGTGGTTTTTGTTTTACCGCATTTTAGCTCCATTAAAACACATGCAAATTCCGACTGCAAAAACGACTGTGATATTTTATAATAATCTCAAAATAGAATAACCCTTCTCTTTTTTCAATGTGATTTAGTCACAGTAATTTTAAATTTATATGATATAATAAAACAAAATTTATAACCGGATTCAGCTATTATTTCAGAAAAACAATTGCAATTAAACAAGGAGAAACTATGCAGTACTTTATTTCGTTTTTGGAAGGAATTGTAACATTTATATCCCCATGTCTTCTGCCTATGCTGCCCATATACATTTCTTATTTTGCAGGGGGCAAAGAGCAAAACAGCAGAACCACCCTTAAAAATGCACTGGGCTTTGTGCTGGGCTTTACTGCTGTATTTGTAGCTTTAGGTGCTCTGGCCGGCACTTTGGGCAGCTTCCTGAAAGAGTACCAGACTGTCGTAAACATCGTAACCGGCGCAGTGGTAATATTCTTTGGACTGCATTTTCTCGGAATTTTTCAGCTCAGTATATTCAAAGGCTTCAAAAGCTCAGGAATCAATAAAGAGCTGGGATTTTTCTCAGCAATGGTTTTCGGTATAATATTTTCCATCGGCTGGACCCCATGTGTAGGTGCTTTCCTTGGTTCGGCGCTGATGATGGCTTCCCAGCAGGGTGAAACTCTTATGGGCATCATAATGCTTCTGTGCTATTCCCTGGGACTTGGCATCCCCTTCGTGGTGAGCGCCATACTCATAGACAAACTTAAAACAGTATTCGGATTTATCAAAAAGCACTACAATGTAATAAATAAAATATGCGGTATTCTTTTAATTGCGGTAGGTCTGTTTATGATGACGGGACTGCTGGGAAGGGTTCTCAGCATTCTGGGATAAGGAGATGAAGAAATGAATAAAAAAATTAAATTTATTGTAATCACCGCCGTGGCAATAGCAGTATTTGCAGGCATTTATTTTCTGTACGGAATATTAAAGGAAAATTACGCACCGGAACAATTTTCGAATAATTCTCAAAATTCATCTCAAACTGATAACGAGGGAAACAGCGATTACAAAGCCCCGGATTTCACAGTGTTCGATGAAGAAGGCAACGAGGTAAAACTCAGCGACTATGCCGGAAAACCCGTTGTTATCAATTTTTGGGCATCATGGTGCCATTATTGTAAAGTAGAGATGCCCGATTTTAACGAAGCCTATCACAATAATCCCGATATCCAGTTTTTAATGATAAACGTAACCGACGGCCGCCAGGAAACAATGAATTCAGCCAAGGAGTTTTTGGAAAAGGGTAACTATGATTTTCCTGTATTTTACGACAAAAATCTCAATGCGGCGTCCACTTACGGAGCCTCAGGTCTGCCCATGACATTTTTTGTTGACAAAAACGGTAATCTCGTCACTTATGCAGGCGGCATGCTTACTGCCGAAAACCTTGCCAAAGGCATTGAGATGATAAAATAAAGCTTATGTGACAATATCAATGAAAACAAAAGGGAAATGAACTATACTGTAACCACAGAGCAGAAAGCATCTGTTATATAAATTAAAGGAGTGTTACAAATGTCTGTTATAAAAATTGATAAAAATAATTTCGAGAACGAAGTGTTAAAAAGCGATAAAAAGGTACTACTGGATTTCTACGCTGATTGGTGCGGTCCGTGCCGAGTGGTAGGTCCCATTGTAGAGGAAATCGCAAATGAACATCCTGAATACAAAGTGTGCAAAATCAATGTAGATGAGCAGCCCGAGCTGGCTTCCTCATTCCAGGTAATGAGTATCCCCTCACTTTTTGTAATGGAAAACGGAAAGGTAGTAAACCATTCAATGGGAGCAAAACCAAAGGCACAAATTCTCAATATGCTCGCCTGATATACCAAACGCCGCAGGAAAACTCCTGCGGCTTGTTTTTTAATATTTCCTCAGCATATAACACTTTTAATGCCCGCTGAATATTTATACCTTGGCATATAAAGAGATAAGGTATATAATAAATTTTAACGTCAAATAAGTATGCCTTAAAATTTATGTACTTTGATTACTGGCATACAAACATAAAATTAAAATTCATAAAGGGAGTTTTAGTCTATGAAAATAGCAGTAACTTACGAAAACGGAAACATTTTTCAGCATTTCGGCCACACAGAACAGTTTAAAATATACGAAACCGAAAACAACGCCGTAGTTAATTCATTTATCCTTGACACAAACGGAAGCGGACACGGCGCCCTTGCCGGATTTCTTAAAGCGAACGGCGTAAATGTGCTCATCTGCGGCGGCATAGGCGGCGGAGCTCAAACAGCTCTTGCCAATGCCGGAATCAGACTTTTCGGCGGAGCTCAGGGCAGCGCCGATGAAGCCGTAAACGCTTTTCTTGCAGGAAAACTGATTTTCAACCCCAATGTAATGTGCAGCCATCACAGCCACGAACACGCAGAGGGCGGACACACCTGCGGAGACCACGGCTGCGGAAAAAACAGCTGCAAATAAATATTAAGTGACATCATCACAGACAAAAAAGCTTTTTTCGGGTATATTATCAATAAGAAATCCGAAAGGAGCTTTTTGTTATGGAAAATAAAATTTACGATACAATTATAATAGGCGGAGGCCCCGCAGGATATACGGCTGCTTTATATGCAGTTCGGGCAGGTCTTGACACCCTTGTGCTGGAAAAATTTTCAGCCGGCGGTCAGATGACCCAGACTCAGCAAATAGACAACTACCCCGGCTATGAAGAAGGCATAGACGGCTTCACCTTAGGATATAAAATGCAGCAGAGTGCCGAACGCTTCGGTTCAAAAACCATACAGACGGAGGTTTTGTCTGCCGATTTAAAGGCATCGCCTAAAAAAGTGACCACGGATATGGGCGATTTCTTTGCAAAGACCGTAATCATAGCTACGGGAGCAGATCACAGGCACTTAGGCATTGAAGACGAGGAAAAACTCATTGGTAAGGGCGTAGCTTACTGCGCAGCCTGCGACGGCATGATGTACAGAGGGAAAATTGTCGCAGTTGTAGGCGGAGGCAATTCCGCCGCAGCAGATGCCCTTTTGCTCTCTAAAATCTGCGAAAAAGTATATGTAATTCACCGCCGTGATACCATGAGGGCAACCAAGATATATCACGATCCGCTGATGAAAGAAAAAAACATTGAGTTCAAATGGAACTCACAGGTGGATAAACTTCTCTATGACGAAAAAATCAAGGGAGTCGTGCTTAAAAACAAAGACGGCAGTACACAGGAAATAAGCCTTGACGGTTTATTCGTCAGTATAGGCAGAAATCCTGCCACCGAACTATTCAGAGAACAGCTGGAGCTGGACTCTTCAGGCTACATTGTCGCCGATGAGAGTACCAAAACAAATTTGCCGGGAGTATTTGCCGTAGGCGATGTAAGGACAAAAGCGGTGCGTCAGATTATAACGGCCGCAGCGGACGGCGCAGTTGCCGCTCATTTTGCCGAAGAATTTATTGCTAACAGTTAAAATTTAAAAGTAAGACACGAAAGGCACTGCAAAAGCAGTGCCTTTTTTCATTGTATAAACTGTAAATGAGAACCGAAAATTATTTGTCCACTCATGGGTTAATTTCTTCACAGAAGGATTTATATCCGTTTTTCCGTCTTTTGCAAATATTAACTTGTATATTTTTTACTTATTTCAGAAAAATAATCTAATCAAAACTTATGAAATGTTATTTGTTAATTGGTTATAAGTTATAGATAAAATTGCTTTAAGAGGTCTTTTTTGCTTTGTATCAATCTTATGCTGTTTAGTTGCTCATCCACTAATATTTTGTTATTTAAAATATAATAGCAAAAATTTTCTCATTTTTCACTGTATGCAATATAATTTTTGGAAATATTCTGACTGCTGCCTCGAAGAAATTAACGTATTTGTGCAGGTTTCCTTTTATTTTTTATCAATTATTAACATTGACATATACGTCACAAATGGTAGGATTATTATATCAGAACTAAAATTTGCTTTTAAAAATTTTAGGGATTTTTGATCGAATCTTATGTGCCCTTACGGCAGAAAGGAAGATATTTATGAGAAATCTTGAAAAGTACAAGGGTATTATCCCGGCGTTTTACGCCTGCTATGATGACAACGGAGCAATTTCTCCCGAAAGAGTAAGAGCTCTTACAGAGCATCTGCTCAAAAAAGGCGTTAAAGGTGTCTATGTTTGCGGCTCATCAGGCGAATGCATTTATCAGAGCGTTGCAGAGCGCAAAGTAGTTCTCGAAAACGTTATGGCTGTTGCCAAGGGCAACATGACAGTTATCGCACACGTTGCCTGTAACAATACTGCTGACAGCGTTGAGCTTGCAGCTCATGCAGAAGCACAGGGCGTTGACGCTATTGCAGCAATTCCGCCCATTTACTTCCGTCTGCCCGAATACGCTATTGCCGACTACTGGAACGCAATGAGCGCAGCAGCTCCCAACACTGACTTTGTCATCTATAACATTCCTCAGCTTGCAGGCGTTGCTCTTACAATGAGCCTGTTTGAGAAGATGAAGGAAAACAAGAATGTTGTAGCAGTCAAGAACAGCTCCATGCCCACTCAGGATATTCAGATGTTCAAGGATTCCGGCGGAAAGGACTTCATCGTATTTAACGGTCCCGACGAGCAGTTCATCGCAGGACGTGCAATCGGCGCTGACGGCGGAATCGGCGGAACATATGCAGTTATGCCCGAGCTCTTCCTCAAGGCTGACGAGCTTTTCAGAGCCGGACGCATTGACGATGCACGCAAAATCCAGTATGAAATCGACAGAATCATCTACGCTATGTGCGCATGCAAGGGAAATCTCTATGCTGTTATGAAGGAAATTCTCCGCATCCGTGAGAACCTCGACATCGGCGGAGTTCGTCCTCCCATGCCCAACCTCTATCCCGAGGATATGCCTCAGGTTAAAAAGGCAGCGGCTATGATTGACGAAGCTATGAAAATGGCTGCTGCCCTTTAATAATAAGCAATAAGATTTTACCGAGATTTGGAGGACTTACCATTGAATAAGCAGAAGCTTATAGAAGCGCAGAAATGGATAAAAAACGAACTTAATGTATGTGCCGATTTTTGGCTTAAAAACGGCATGGATAAAGAAAACGGCGGTGTTTACACCTGCCTTGACAGAAAAGGTGAAGTATATTCCACCGATAAGAGCGTTTGGATGCAGGGACGCTGTGCATGGACCTTTGCACATCTTTGCCGCCTTTACGGAAAACGTGACGAGTGGATGGAAGCTTCAAAGTCATGCCTTGACTTTATGGAAAAATACTGCATAAACCCCGATGCTGACGGACGTATGTATTTTACTGTTACAGCAGAGGGAAAACCTCTTCGCCAGCGCCGCTACTGCTTCAGCGAAGGATTTTATGCAATTGCAAATGCTGAATATTACGGTCTTACAGGGGAAAAGGTATATATTGACCGTGCAAGAAGAGCCTATGAGCTTATCTATAAGCTCAACAACGGCCTTATTGAAGACCCCACAGGACTCGGTCCTAAGACAATCCCTGAAACAAGAACCGGACGTGCTCTTGCAGATCCCATGATATTCCTCAACATAATCAGCGTACTTCGCAGAGTGGACCCGGAACACCGTGAGGAATACGATAAGAGAAGCGCCGAGTGCACAGAGGCTATCTTCAAATATCATTATCATCCAGAGCTTAAATGCACCCTTGAAAGTGTCGCTCCCGACGGAACACCTGAACTGTGGTACACAGCAGGCAGAGTTGTAAACCCCGGCCACGATATTGAGTGCAGCTGGTTCCTTATGGAAGAGGCAAATTACCGAAAGGATGAAGAGATTCACAAGAATGCGGAGCAGATTTTCCGCAACGCCATCGAAGCCGGCTGGGACAACACCTACGGCGGACTTCTCTATTTCATCGACTGCCTCGGAAAGCCCACAGAAGCTTACGAGCACGACATGAAGCTCTGGTGGCCGCACAATGAAATAATGATAGCTTCCCTTATGGCTTACCGTGATACCGGCAACGAGTATTATGCAGACTGGTTCTTTAAGACTCTTGATTACTGTAAAGAGCACTTTGCCGATTCCGAATACGGCGAGTGGTACGGATATCTCCGCCGTGACGGACTTCCCACTGAGCCGTCAACAAAGGGAAGCACGTTCAAAGGTCCTTTCCACCTGCCTCGTATGCTCAGCATGACAGACAAAATGCTTGACGAGATTTTAAGTAAATAAAACGCTTTAAGAGCGTAAATTAAAAAAAGAGAGGTGCAATAATGAAAGGTTTTACTTGGATTGACATGGCAATACTGATAGTTTACCTTGCCGCCGTTCTTTTTGCCGGACTCTATTTCTCCAAAAAGGAAATGAAAGGTAAAGAGTTTTTCAGAGGCGACGGTACAATTCCCTGGTGGGTTACATCGGTTTCAATTTTTGCTACTCTTCTGAGCCCCATTTCATTCCTGTCCCTTGCCGGCAACTCCTACGGCGGAACATGGTTCCTCTGGTTTGCTCAGCTGGGTATGCTTGTTGCAATTCCCATTACAATCAGATTTTTCCTTCCCCTTTATTCTCACCTCGACATTGACACCGCCTATGAATACCTGCAAATCCGCTTCAACAGCAAGGGCCTGCGTATTCTCGGCGCTGTAATGTTCATTGTTTATCAGATCGGACGTATGTCCATTATCATGTACCTGCCCTCAATGGTTTTGGCAAAGCTTACAAATATCCCCATAAGCGTTCTCATTATAGTTATGGGTGTTATTGCCATTATCTACTCCTACACAGGCGGACTTAAATCCGTTCTCTGGACTGACTTCATTCAGGGCTCGGTACTTTTAATCGGCGTTACCTTCGCCCTTATTTTCCTCTTTGCGAAAATCAACGGCGGAGCCGGCGCTGTTTTCGACACAATGTTCAATGAGGGCAAATTCCTCGCTCCAGACGAAAAATGGTTTGATCCCGTATTCCTGCGTTCAAGCGTATTTATTGTTCTTTTCGGCGCCGGTCTCAACACCTGCTCCTCATACGTTTCCTCTCAGGATATCGTTCAGCGTTTCACAACTACAACCGATATGAAACAGCTTACTAAGATGACTCTCGGAAACGGTGTACTTTCCATTTTCATCGCTACTGCTTTCTATCTTATCGGTTCAGGTCTTTACGTTTATTACAATCAGCAGCCTCAGCTTTTAGCTGAAATGAGCAATGAGGTTATCAAGCAGGATCAGATCTTTGCTTACTTTATAGCCTATGCTCTTCCCGTTGGCGTAACAGGTATTCTTCTTGCAGCTATTTACGCCGCTTCCCAGTCCACTCTTTCAACGGGTCTTAACTCCGTTGCAACAAGCTGGGTTCTCGACATTCAGGCTATCGTATCAAAGAAAGAAATCCCCATGAAGCGCCAGACAAAAATCGCTCAGTACGTTTCTCTCGGAGTCGGTATTGCTTCAATCGTAGTTGCTATGATTCTTGCTGAAAGCGATATTAAATCCGCTTACGAGTGGTTCAATGCATTTATGGGTCTTGTTCTTGGCGTTCTCGGCGGAACTTTCGCACTGGGTGCATTTACAAAGAAGGCTACAAACGTCGGCGCTTATGTGGCATTCGCAGTTGCCGCAGTTCTTATTGTAATAATCAAGTACAATCCCTTTAAGGTTGCTTTCTTCGCTGACATCTCTTCCTGGGCATATTCTCTTATATCCATCTCCGTATCGGTCGTTGTAGGACTTATTGTTTCCGCAATTCACCGCAAGGTCAAGGGTATTACCGAAGAAGCCCCCGAGGGTTCAACTGTTTACACAGCCCGCATTAAAAAAACTGAGGAGGCTGACAAAGCATGATTTTTGCAAACATCAATCAGAATTTACCTTATTTACCTGAGGACGTAAAAGAGTGCCTCGAATTCGCAAAGAAAAATGATTTGCTTTCCTTTGAGCCGGGAAGCCACGAAATAGACGGCAAACGCCTTTTCGTAAATATAGCTGAGTATGAGACAACAGAGCGTGAGAATCGCCCCTGGGAAGCTCACAGAGACTATCTCGACCTGCACCTTATGCTCAGAGGCAGCGAGATTCTCGACCTTGGCTTTATTGAGAATATGCAGCAGAAAGAATATGTTCCCGAAGAGGATTTTCTTCCCCTTGACGGAGACAGAAGCTGCTCTGTAATTCTCAGCGAAGGCGATTTCCTCGTATGCTATCCTGATGACGCTCATCTTACAGCAGTTAAAAACGGTGAAAGCCAGAAAATCAAAAAGGCAATTTTTAAGATTCAGGTTAAATAAAACAGCTGTTTAAAATAAAACCTGCAAAAGCATATTAAAAAATCCCGGCAAATGCCGGGATTTTTTAATATGCACCATGCTTAAATTTAAAATAATCCTTACTCTTTTATCAGAGCATACATTTTCATATCTATTACCTTACCATTTTTTACGGCATTGCTGTGCAGTGTACCCTCCAATTTAAATCCGCATTTTTCCAGTACACGACACGATGCTGTATTATAGGCAAATGGCTCAGCAAAAATCCTTATAATATCAGTATTTGAAAATATATACTTACATATTTGACTTACTGCGCTTGTACCATATCCTTTTCCCCAATAACTCTCACCAATATAGTAACCAATTTCAGCAGTTCTGAAATGAATATTTTCGCATCTAAAAGCTCCTATACTACCAATAACTTTACCATCAACCGTTATTGCAAAAGTAAAGTTTTTTGTTTTGTCGGCAGATAAATTTGATTTGATAAAATTTTCTGCATCTTTCTCAGTATAAGGATACGGTATTCCGTCCCGCAAATTCTCTAAAATCTTTTTATTGTTTATATTTTCTGCTAAATCCTTTTTATCCTCAATTTTCCATTGACGAATCATGCACTCCACAATAAAGCATCTCCTTTACTATTTTTAAACGATTACTTATCTTGTCCATGCGCCCTTTCATAGGCTTCTTTTATCTCCCGGGGCATTTTGTCCGGCACAAGAGAGCGCACTCTTTCCTCGTTTCCGTCTGCCATTGCCTGCTCATAGTACCAAAGCTTGTATTTTATCATATCGAGAACTTTTTCGAGCTTTTTGATTTCTTTCTCTGCTTCCTCCCTTTGACGCAGAAACATCTCATACCTCTTCGGATAGGTTTCACTGCCCTGAGAGCACCATTTCATAAATTCCTTTATATCATTTATTTCCATTCCGGATTTTTTAAGACATTCAATAACCTGCAATGTTTCAACGGTTTTATCGCTGAATCGGCGCATTCCGGAGACTCTTTGAAGATCCGGAAGCAGTCCCTCTTTATCATAATAGCGCAGAGTTGAAACAGGCAAATTAAACATTTCTGATACTTCACCTATGGTATACATAAAAATCGCTCCGTTTTAAAAATTACTGTTGACCTAAAGTCAGCTTTAGGTTGTATAATCATTTTAACATATGAAAGAAATAAAATCCACATTGGGAGGAAACATAGTTATGTCAAAAAAAGTTCTCATAATAAGCACCAGTTTAAGAAACAACAGCAACTCTGAAATGCTTGCCGATTCCTTTATGAAAGGCGCATTGGAAAGCGGCAATGAGGTAGAGAAAATCACTCTGAAAGACAAAAACATTGCTTTCTGCAAAGGCTGCCTTGCCTGCCAGAAAATCGGTCACTGTGTTATTAAAGACGACGCAATAGCCCTTGCAGAAAAAATGCATGACGCCGAGGTTATTGTATTTGCAACACCTATTTACTACTACGAAATGAGCGGACAGATGAAAACTCTTCTGGACAGAGCAAATTCTCTTTACGGCTCTGACTACAAGTTCACCGATATTTATCTTCTTACAACTGCCGCCGAAAACAGCGGTTATGTCCCCGAAAAAGCAATAAGCGGTTTACATGGCTGGATAGACTGCTTCGAGAGAGCAAGTCTCAAAGGCACAGTTTTTGCAGGCGGCGTAAACGACGGCGGAGATATAAAGGAGCACAAAGCTCTCACCGAAGCCTATGAAATGGGAAAAGCCATTAAATAATTATATTTAACCTAAAAGGCAAACAGCTTTCCGTAGATATTTAAATCTACGAAAAGCTGTTTTTATTAAATAAGGTATTGAAAGCTTAATCTTATTTTGACTGGTAAAATTCCTTTGCAGCGGCAAAAAATGCGTCGATATTTTCCCACTTTGCAGCCGGAGGAATATCACAGCCTGAGGAAATGACAAAGTTTTTATATCCACAGCAGGCATTCATTATTCTGAGAGTCTCTTCACGAACACTTTCGGGTGTACCGTTTTTAAGCTGACCAGCCGGGTCTATATTACCCATTGCAATTGTATTTTCAGGGATATGGGTGAGCATTTCAGCCATATCAATTGAATTGCCGAAATGATATGCGTCACAGTCAGTTGCAAGAATTGAATCAATCATTCTGATGGTGTTATCGCCGCAGTTATGATAAATTACAATAAAGTCATCGTCTTTTACAGCCTGTGCAATTTCTCTTACATAGGGCTCTGAAAACTCCTCAGCCATATCAGGTGAAAGGAGGCCTGTAAGAGGCTCAGCCATAACTACGCCGTTTGCTCCCGCCGCTTTATAAGCAAGGATATATTCTTTCAAAAAGGCTGTTGCCTTCTTCATAACTTCATGTACCATTTCGGGCTCAGTGTAGCAGTTTACAAGGGCTTCGGTGACATCCATAAGTCTGCCTGCAAGTGAGAAAGGACCGATTACGCCTGCAAAAACAGGTCTGTCCGTTATAAGCTCTTTAGCCTGACGGATTGCTTCAATATAAATGCCTGTTCTGCCCGCTCCCACCGCAGGAACTTTAAGCTCCTGAACCTTTTCGGGACTGTCCACAAGACATCCTGAAATGGTAGGAACCTCATCACGTGCAAATACGGGAGTTGCTCCGAAAGCCTCAGCTTCAACGGACAAATCCATCATGCTTACACTTGCAGCGGAATCAACTCTTTCAGCAACGGCTTTCATTGCCTTTGCCTGAAGTGCGCTGTCCTTTATAAGGTCTTCAACAGTTATATCCATAAGGCTTATGCTGGGAAAGGAAAGCACCGGCATAGGCTTTTTTACCGGAGCTTCACATAAATCCTGAAGCCATTTTTTCATGTTCATATTCATTCTCCTCTTAAAGTATAGTATCGTTACTGTAAAAATAATAACACAGCGCCATTAAAGTCAGATAGAAAAAAACTGCTGTTTTTGGGAAAATAAATCACTCTTTTATTAAAAAGCACCCTGTGTATGTAACGGTATTTTCTCCGTTGATATATTTAAGTCCGCTATCGGCGCATACCTCGCTGACCATTAAGCCCTGTGCCTCCATTGAAGAAAACTGTTTTTCGGGAAAACGGCAGGGCTCATGGGGAAAGGCACATTCACTGCAAACCTTACAGGGTCCCGCTCCCAATGACAGCACATCCGAAAGCTCTGATTGGAGATTTTCTCTCATATTCGTCATTCGCATACGGTGTTCCGATGCTGCTTTTTCCATTCCCTCAAAGTCAAATGAATCTTCGAGAATCCCTATTGTCTGAACTACTATTGCCTTGTCATACTTTCCCGCTCTTTCACGGCACTCGTCTACACTTCCGCATCCTGGAGGGCATCCCCAGTTATTGCCGTAAGAGCCGCATCTGCCGCTTTTGCACATTTCCCTTACATCGTCACGGAATACGAGTTTATTTACATCAATTACCGCCGCTGTGTCAAAATCGGCTTCACACATTGCTTTTACTTTTTCTGCTTTACTGATCAATTTCTGTTCTCCTTATGCTGTACTGCTCCCCTGGTTTCTCTGAATTTTCCCGGGGAAATTCCCATGGTCTTTTTGAAGACCTTTGTAAAATAACTCTGATCGTCAAAACCTGTAAGCATGGCAATATCCGCTAAGGATAAGTCGTCGTTTAAAAGATAAGCTTTGCTTTTTTCTATTCGGAGCTTATTTGTATAGCTTGTAAAGGTACAATTGAGCTCCTCTTTGAAAATTCTGCTAAGATACGATTTACTAAGATGTACATAATCCGCCACTTTATCAAGACTTATTTTTTCGCAGTAATGCTCCTTTATATAATCAATGGCCTTATATATAACGTCAACATGCTTTATGTTGTCAAAATCAAAGACGCAGCTTATAAATCTGTGGATAACATTAGTGAGAAGCCGGCTTATTTTTTCCATATCGTCAAGGCGTTCTATCTCATTGAGATACTTTGCATTGAGCCAGAAAATCTGATGAATATCTGCGCCAGCATCTATTGTTGCTCTCGAAAGCACCACAACAAGCTCCACTATTCTCGCTTTAAGAGCAGTGCTGTCTCCGCCGGAGCTGAAATATATATGACCGAGCAGCGTATTGAGAAGACTTTGCGCTCCGTCCTTATCTCCTGCCGAAACCAGCGTCTGAAGCTGTTTTTCATACTGTATAGGGTACGCTTTTTCCTCTCCCTTTTCGTAGAGATCCGAAACATAGTACATTATGTTATGTCTTTCACGCTGTGTCTGCTCATCCTCACCTGCAAAGGGATTATCCGCAAAGGATGAATAGCAGCAAAGATCATGTACCGTATTCCCTAAATAGCGCACTTTTTTAGTGGAAAAGAGAGGCAGGATCGTCAGAAGATGCTCAGGAAGAGTAAGAGCGCATTCACTTAAATCAGAGGAATTGGACATAATCACAGGGCCTGTAACCGCTCCGCCCTCAATATGTCCGTCTTCGTTTAAAATTGCACAGGCTGAAAAAATAAGTCCCGCCGGACAGTAATAGGTGTAACTGGAATTCCAGCGCTCCGCTTCATAGCATCCGTACAGATGAGTGTTTTCATAGGTACATTTACCCTCAGCACTCAAGGGACATAAATTGGCGCAAAAGGACGGCGCTCCGCAGTGAAAGCTTTTTTCCGGAATACTGTATATACGGCAGTCCACACGGCAAAGCTCTCGCACTCTTTCCGCCTGTTCAAGATATCCCTCAAAAAAATCTTCGCTCACAACAAATCACCTGCCCTGTTTTATAATGTAATTGTATCAATATGGTACAAAATAAATCAATATTGTTCTTGCAAAAAAATGTGATTTTTTGTAAAGTTATTCATATAATCCTGCTGTGGAGGAACTGATATGGCTTATATTAAAATACAAAAAAACAGTGAAGAAATAAATATTTCGGCTGAGGTGGGAACTCTCGTTTCAGATATTCTTAAAAGCACCGCCGTCTCCTTTTCTATGCCCTGCGGGGGTAATCACAGCTGCGGTAAATGTAAAGTGGAAATAGACGGCACAGCTTCACCTATGGACGAAAAAGAAAGAAAGCTTTTGGGAAGCGAAGCAAACGACAAAACCCGACTCGCCTGTTTTACAAAAATTTCAGGTGACTGCACTATCACTTTGCCCGACAGCCAAAAAAACGCCGCCGTAGAAATCGAAAAGGGCAGCCTTAAGGCAAAACATAATGAAAAATGCGCTCTCGTTTTCGATATAGGCACTACAACCGTTGCAGGCTCTGTATACGGTCTTGAGCCGTTCAGACTTCTCTGCTCAGAGGGTCAGCTCAGCAGTCAGCGTCCTTTCGGCGCAGACGTTGTATCAAGAATAGATTACTGCTGCAAAAACGGAACTGAAAAAATAACGGTTGCCATTACTCAGCAGCTTTCCGATATGGCAGAAAGTCTTTGCAAAAAAGCGGATGCGTCAAAGAAAAATATTCTGCGTATTGGAGTTACGGGAAATACAACCATGCTCCATATCTTTGCGGGACTTAATCCCGACACAATGGCCGCTTCCCCCTTTACTCCGAGAAGTCTTTTTGGCACAGTGGAAGAGGCGGATAAATATTTGAGAGATTTTCCCAATGCCAAACTAATTTTCCCACCCTGTATAGGTCCTTTCCTGGGCGCAGATATTGTCTGCGCTATAAAGGCAAGTTCCATGACGGAAAAGGGTGAAAATTCATTTATAGCCGATATAGGAACCAACGGAGAAATGGCTCTTTTTGCTGACGGAAAGCTTTACTGCTGCTCTACGGCAGCAGGTCCTGCCTTTGAGGGTGCAGGTATAGAAATGGGTATGCCTGCATGTGACGGAGCAGCAGATAAATTCTACATTGAAAACGGCGAGATAAAATGCCATACAATAGGCGAAAAAGAGGCAATCGGCATCTGCGGAACGGGTCTTATAAGCGCCGCAGCGCTGATGCTCAAAACCGGCATTATGGACGAAACAGGATATATCTGCGAAGAGGGACATCCCTTTACCCACCTTATAGATTACGACGACAACGGAATATCCTATGTGAACTTCGGAAAAATCAGAATCACTCAGCGTGATATACGTCAGCTTCAGCTTGCAAAGGGCGCAATAAGCGCAGGAATACTTACCCTCCTGAAAGAATGCAATATGACTCCTGATGAAATTTCATCCTTCTATCTTTGCGGCGGTTTCGGAAGCTATATTAATCCTGAAGATGCGGCGGCTATCGGACTTATTCCCGATGCATTCAAGAAAGCTACACATCCCTTAGGCAATGCCGCAGCAAAAGGAGCTGCAATTGCAGTAAAGGATGAAAAACAGAACTCCCTTAAAGAAATCGCTCTTTCGGCAAAAGAAATCTCGCTTTCAGAAAATGCGTTTTTCATGGAAAAATATATTGACGCAATGAACTTTGAAGTGGTGTAAAAAATTCCAATAAAGGGCAGTTTTTTTATATAAATTCTAAGCTGTGTAATGATAAAATGACCTTACAATTACAGAGTATCGGAGGAATATATTGTGAGTACACTTGAAGAACTCAGCACATTTTTACAGCAAGGAAGAGTACCAAAGGTTAAAGAGCTCACTCTTAAGGCCCTTGATGAGGGTATCGATCCCAAAACCGTACTTGAAGAAGGTCTTCTCAGCGGTATGTCCGTTATAGGTGAAAAATTTAAGAATAACGAAGTTTTCGTTCCCGAAGTTCTTATTGCAGCAAGAGCTATGAACGCAGGAGCACAGATTCTCAAGCCCTACCTTACCGAAGCAGGCGTTACTGAAATCGGTACTGTTGTACTTGGAACAGTTAAGGGCGACCTTCATGACATCGGCAAAAATCTCGTCAAGATGATGATGGAGGGCAAGGGATTAAAGGTTGTTGACCTCGGAGTTGACGTTCCCGGCGAAAAGTTTATAGAAGCCGCAAAGGAAAACGATGCAAAGATCATTGCATGCTCTACACTTCTTACAACTACAATGCATGAAATGAAAAATGTAGTTGACCTTGCAAAGGGCAGCGGCATGGACGTAAAAGTTATGATTGGCGGAGCACCTGTAACACAGAGCTTCTGCGATTCAATCGGAGCCGACTGCTATACTCCCGACGCCGCTTCAGCAGCAGATGCAGCAGCAGAATTTTGCCGCTGAGTTTTAAGAGGATTTCCAGATGAACGAAAGACAAAATCTGATTTCACTGCTCAGAAGGCAGGGATACGACCATATTCCGGTGGAATTTAATCTCTGTCCTCATCTTGAAAAGGTATACAGGGAGAACACACGCACTCTCAAAAATTACCGTTCATACTTTAAAATGCCATGGGAGAGCGTAGGCGGTCTTATTCATGTTCCTGCCGACAAAAAACGCTTTGAGAAGTATCATACTGAGGAAAATCTGGCTAACCCTGATTTTTCCATTGACGGAGACGGAGTAGGACACAAAAAAACAGCTACATCCATGCATATGACTCAGATGTTCTGTCCCCTCGCTGATGCTGACAGTCTCGAACAAATTGACGAATATCCTTTAAGTATCCTTGACGAATCAAAAAGCCTTAAGGCACTTAAAGCAGCAGTAAGACTTACACATCTTAAAGGTCTTGCAGCAGTGGGAAATATGCAGTGCACAATTTGGGAAACGGCCTGGTATATCAGAGGAATGGAAAACCTCATGATGGACATGATGTGTGAAGATCCTATGGCGGAGCATCTTCTCGATAAAGTCACAGAGCGCTCTCTTAAACGTGCGGTAGCTTACGCCAAAGCCGGAGTAGACATCCTCTTTTTAGGCGATGACATCGGTATGCAAAACAGCATAATGATGAGTGAAGAAATGTACTGCACCTGGCTCAAACCAAGGCTCGCAAAGATAATTTCTGCTGCAAAGGCAGTAAATCCAAATCTTATTGTCTTTTATCATTCCTGCGGTTTTGTAACCCCCTTTATTCCTCATCTTATAGATGCAGGCGTTGACGTTTTAAATCCGGTACAGCCCGAATGCATGAACTTTGAAGAAATTCACGAAGCTTACAGCGACAAAATTTCATTTAACGGAACTATCGGAACTCAGTCAACAATGCCTTTCGGAACCCCTGCCGATGTAAGAAGAGAAGTTGAAAAGAATCTTAAAATAGCCGGCGACAAAGGTGGTCTCTTCGTCTCCCCCACTCATCTCCTTGAACCGGAAGTACCGTGGGAAAACATATTGGCTTATGTAGACGCTTGCAGACATTTCTGCGGATAATTTAAAATCTCCAAGTACAGTTAAGTACCTGGAGATTTTTTGATTCATTTTGAAAAATCAAGGCACAAAACGTAATCTGCACTCACTTTGTAAAACTTGCAAAGTGTAATCAAATGACGTATCGGCAGTTCATTTTCTCCGTTTTCATAACGTGAATAAACCTGCTGTGTTGTGCCCAAAATTTTTGCAACCTCACTTTGCGTCAGGTCGTTGTCCTCTCTCAACTCCCTGATCACATCAACATAGCTTCTCATAATCCACCTCATTAGCAGTTTATGAAAAAATTGTAATGCACATCACATATGATGTATTGACTTTACACTAAAACTGGTGTAAAGTCACTTTGTAATATATTAAATTCTACGTATTTATATATCAGTTGTATTTTTGTTATGCTTTCATGCAGTACCACCTGCACGAAATAAAACTCTATAAGCTTCTAAGAAATGAGAACAGATTCGATCAGCCGAATCTGTTCTCATTTCTTTTATTTTATTCTTCCATCTGTTTTCCGAGAAATACTGCTGCAACATGAGCAAGCTTAACCTCTGTATGGGTCGGAAGCACTCCGTCCTCGCCCATAAGCATTATTACAGCGCCGGAGACATCTCCTCCCCCTATTATGGTGCTTACAACTGCTGCATCTCTTGCAACGCCCTCAATGGGTACAAACTTTTTGCTGTCCTGCTCTGCAACATAGGATCCTCTGTTTTCCATTAAATCCTCAAGTGCCGGAGTTATTCTTCTTTCGAGAACTTCTCTTTTTGGCATTCCGGCGCAGGCTATAACATGATCTCTGTCGCAGATAAGCACAGGATGGTTTGTGCCTTTGCTCAGGGATTCTGCATACTGTGCGGAAAAATCTCCCATTTCTCCGATTGGAGAATATTTTTTAAAAATCACTTCTCCGTTTGCGTCTGTATATATTTCAAGAGGATCTCCCTCTCTTATTCTCATTGTTCTTCTGATTTCTTTAGGAATGACGACTCTGCCAAGATCGTCAATTCGTCTTACAATACCTGTTGCCTTCATCTATCATTAATCTCCTTTTATATTTTTTTCTTGCCGTGTTATTGTTTGTTTTTAAGGCGGATTTATGCAGAAAAAAATCAAATCACCAATGCATTTTATTTTTTAATTTTCAAATGCCATGGATTAAGAATATTCACTGTGATATACTGAAAAAAACATATTTAATCTTTTGAATTATTGCAAGGATTTGCCGTTTTTATTCGTATTATATATGAAAGGCTTGAAACCAAATTTATAATACGGAGGAATTAAAATGAAAAAAATCATTATTGCCGGCGCTGCACTGGCAGCTATATCTGTTTTTACTGTTTCCGCTTTTGCAGCTGATACTTCAAATGAAACAAACGCATCTGTACCCTATGCATCAAACACACAATCATCACAGTGTACGCAGGAATACTGTCCTCAGGATGGTACGGGAAATAGGTACGGAGCTGAAAACGAAAACGGAAATAGTGGTGACGGTGTATGCAATCCCTCATGTCCCCAGAACGGTACAGGAAACAGATACGGTGCTGAAAACGAAAACGGAAATGGTGGTGACGGCGTGTGCAACCCATCATGTCCCCAGGACGGTACAGGAAATCGTTATGGAGCCGATAATGGAAGCAAAAACACAAACGGGAAAAACGGGATCTGCAACAGCTGTCAAAGTGAAACCTGCACTAACCTTTGCAGCGGCTCTCAGCAAAGACTGAGACTTTATTCTGAAAAATAAACATTAAATTTATAGGCGGGAGCGAACAGGATGTAAACCGTGCCATAGAGCTTTACGCTGACACGGTAAAGAGAATATGCTTTCTTCATTTGAAAAATTATCACGACACTCAGGATATATTTCAGAAGGTCTTTTTAAAATATCTGATGTATGAGGGTGATTTTCAAAGTGAAGAACACCGAAAGGCATGGATAATCAGGGTAACGGTAAATTCATGCAAAGATTTATTGCGGGACTACTACCGCAAAAATACTTTGTCAATTGAAGAGACTGCAAATGAATACGCTTCCTGTGATGAGAACAGGGAAATTCTGAGCGCCGTATTGGCTCTGGAACCAAAATACAAGGACGTTGTTTACCTTTTTTATTTTGAGGGATACACAGCCTGTGAAATAGCTGAAATCCTCAATAAAAAAGAAAACACTGTTTATTCGCTTCTCTCAAGGGCGAGAGAGAAATTAAAAAAGGAATTGGGCGGTGAGGATTTTGAATAAAATAAATGAAGCTTTTGAAGGAATAAAAGCAGAAGAAGAGCTTAAAAAAAGCACTATGGAATTTATTTCACAGCAGCGTTCTCAGCGCCTTAATCCTCAAAAAAATATTGTAAAATATTCTCTTGCCGCTGCCGCAGTTATTATTTTTACTCTTGCTTTGGGAATTTATGAAATGTGGTTTGTTCCCGTAACAGTTGTGAGCATTGATGTAAATCCCTCACTGGAGCTCAGAGTAAACCGTCTTGACAGAGTGCTTGATGCAAAAGCCTTTAATGATGACGGAACCGAAATTCTTGACTCTCTTTCAGTAACAGGAAAAAACTATGAACAGGCAATCGATACTGTTTTAAATGACAGCGAATTTTCCGAATATTTAAACAGCGATTCTCTTTTGACATTTACTGTTGCTTCTGAAAACGATGAAGAAATTATCTCACGCATTAACAGATGTCTTAAAAATGCAGGTCAGCAAGGCATTTGTGTAGCTTCTTCATCGGATGCTGTAAATGAAGCCCATTCACTAGGGCTTTCTTTAGGAAAATATCAGGCTTATCTTGAAATTTCCCAATATGACAATACTATAACCCCAGAAGATTGCCGTAATATGACAATGAAAGAGCTTAACGACCTTAAAAAAGAGCTCTCTCAAAGTGAAAATGATACCGCTTCTTCCGGAAATGGTTATCAGCATGGCGGAAACCATAACTACGGAAAAAACAAAAACTGATAATGTTAATACTCAAAAACTGCTTTCACACATATGTGAAGGCAGTTTTTGTTTACTTATTTTTTATATGTATAAACATTGAATTATGCATCTGATAGTATTATAATATTTAGGTTATATACTTTAAAATCAGGTGATTAAATTGAACTGTCAATCCAAAAAAATTATCTGTGGCGCAGTGCTTTGTCTGCTTTGCATTTTTATGCTTATAAGCTGCGGAAAAAGCATAACTGTTGATTCTGATTTACCCACAGATAATTCCGAAAAGCTAACTGAAAACTATGAGTCTGAGAGAAACTCCGAAACAGAAACTTCAGAAGAATCTTCTTCAGAAAAGACAACAACTAAAAGCAGTCTCCAGGCAAAAATAGAATCGGTAACTTTGAAAAACAAAAAGCCCATAACTTCCGACAATGCCTACAAACAGACAGATAAGCAAAAGGAAGAGGAAAAAGAACAGCAAACCAATGATTATAACGACTATCAGGATGACATAAAGCCCTCGAAGCCTGTACGTCCCAGTGAAAGCAAACCCTCATTGGTTCCTCCGGCTTCTCTCCCCTCAACGGAAGACGGCACAGGAGAAAATACTTCCGATGATGTCACCGGCGCTCAGCCGGAACCACAGCCGCCTTATAAATATCCCAACATTCCCGTTACAAAAGATTACGCCGGATTCGGATACACTAAAAATGAAAAGTGGATAGCCGATGACAATAATTTCTACATAGACGGAAAAAAAGTTGAATTTTACAAAGGCATTGACGTTTCTATATTCCAGCGTGAACCTGATAAAACCGACGTTGGTATTGATTTTAAAGCAGTAAAAAATTCAGGAGTCGATTTTGTAATAGTAAGGCTTGGCGCCAGAAGCCAATCCACAACTGAAACCTGGATAGACCGTTATTTTGTCAGCAACGTAAAAGAGGCTTATGCCGCCGGACTTAAAGTAGGCGTTTATTTTTATTCTCAGGCTGTAACTGAAACCGAAGCCATTGAGGAAGCCAAAATCTGTCTTGAAGCTATTAAGGACACCGGATGTAAAATTGAATATCCTGTCATAATGGATGTTGAAGGAGATAATACACGTTTAGGGAAAATCAGCAAAGCTCAGAGAACAGCTAACATAAAAGCTTTCTGTGAAACCATAATAGACGGCGGATATTATCCCATGGTTTACGCAAATCAGGTATGGATGGATGAAAAAATAGATATGAGCCAAATAGACTATGATATATGGATGGCATGCTACAAAGATCCTAAATGCGTTAAAACCGTCTTTGGCGTTGATATTCCCTTTACCATGTGGCAGTACGGCGGACGTAATGTGCCGGGCATCAGAACCGGAGCAGTGGATGTAAATATATCCCTTGTAAACTATCCTGATTTCCTAAAAAAACACGGCTGGAATAATCTTTAATATAATTTAAAGTTCTGCTTTTTCTATAAAAAAAGCAGAACTTTTTTTGCAGCTTTTTCCTTCTATAAAAATCATGAATTTTTGCGTCATTTTTGCAGTTTTCTCAATTATATTTCTGATTCAGATGTATTATTTTTAGGTTTTGTAAAGCTCAAACAACAACCTGTATTTGACAATTTATTAACACTTATCATGATTTTCTCTTGTTAAAAAAGTAAATATCCACTTTTAAAAGGGCTTATTAACAGTTTCCACAGAGTTTTCCACATTTTTTAACATAGGGTGTGAAAGCCTCATATACAAAAAGTATATAACTGAATTTTAACAAAAAATCATGTTGACACCTTCAGTCGATCCATAAAAATATGTTTTTGCCCCAGCTGATTTGCATAAAATATTCCTTTAAAGGTAATTATATACACAGTAGCAGAACGGAGGTTTAAAAATGATTAAAGGTGTAAATAAGCAGGTTATAGAAATTACCGAAACGGGCAGCGAATATTTTGAAAAAATGTTTTTCGTAGTAAAACCACAGTATTCCTCAATGAATCTGAAAAAACTTGAAAAGAAAGCCGGAACCATTGCTGCCGATATTTCCGCAGCACCTCCTTCACCTGTATCTTCAAAGAAAAAACGTCCCTTTTGGACCTCAGCGGCAAAATTAAGCGCAGCAGCCGGAGCAGGAGCTGCTCTGACGGCCATGCTAATTAGATTATAAATAAAAAATCCCGACAGACTGCGGTTTTCTATCCGCACCTGCCGGGATATTATTTTTAATCATTCCATATTGTCTTGGTCATCTGTGCCGAATTTTGTCATATCTTTCATTTCCCTGTATTCACAGAGAAAATTTTTGATCTTAAATGCAATGATCGCTGCCATAACGATAGTCACAACTGCACAAACGGTATCTGTGAACACCAGTGAAACTCCGCAAAGTACGCCCACAATTACAGTATTTATTATTGCCTTTTTAAGCCTGAAATTTTTTGTATGACTCTCTGCGTCATCCATATATCCTATAATCCATGCAAGGATCATCGGCACAATCAGAGTAAGTACAGACATAAACGCTGACCATAATTTCTGACTTAATTCCTGAGCAAAGCCCAAAACCACCAATATCGGTATACAAATAATGACAATGGCAATGTATGCAGGCCATTTTTTCTCCATAAAAATAACCCTCCTAAAAACATGATTTACAAAATTTTTCTTAGCATTTTAAAAAGCAAAGCATTTTACTTTATTTACAAACTTGCATGTTTAGCATAATCCCATGCATGACTATAATCATAATTTTTTTGAATCAAAGACATATTGTCGATCAATGATATATACCATTTCTTGTTCTCCACAACAATGTCATAAATTATTTTCTCTGGATCCACCGAAACCTGGACATGCAAATATCTATAATCCAAACTTATCATTTGATTGTGATTATTATAATCTATAACGTTACATTTACCGGCAATTATTGTACCAAACTCTGCATATGAATAAGAAACACCATATCCTCCACTAACATATGACGTATTAGACGGTAAATCCCATTCGTAAGCAAAACCTTTGTTAGTATTATAATATAATGGTTTTTTTAAGTCTATATAAATCGGTTCGGTGTTTTCTGTTATATTGTTTCCATTATGATTTCTAGTAGTTTTTTCATAAACTGCAAGTCCAGAATAATCTTCTACATTTTCACTCCACTTCATTTCCCTAGAAGAAACCGACATAGCATCTACCACTCTTACTAAGGGCGTTTTAAGCCATTTTGATATGCAAAAAACCGAATATGTACCTTTCGGGTCTCCAGTATATATTGCAATTATTCTTTGCATCATGTATCCATTCGATGACTCAGTTTCGCTATCCTCCCACCCATCTGAAGTACTATTAGTTTTTTGAAGAGTTTTTTCATACTCAACCGCTTTCATGCACTCCTCTTTACTTATAATAGTTTGATTCCCATGTTTATCAACTCTTATGTAAGCAGTCGATACATTTATTGATCGTATATCATCAAAATGGTTAACCAAATCATTATACTGCTTTGTAGCTTTAAGAAGTTCAATATTAAAGCTTTCAAAAATTATATCTGCTTTTTCTTGGTCAGACAATCTTATCATTTTTCGTGATATATTATCTATCGATTTACTATCTAAAATAACTATTTCTTCATTGTCAACATAAATAACGTTAGCAAAGTCATCAACATCATATGATGTTGATGCGAATACAGGGAGGCTTGACGATAAAAATGCAAATAAAACACAACACAGGATAGAAATAACTTTCGTAAAAAATCTTTTCATAATTCTCCTCCTAAAATAATAAATAAAAGTACTAAACTTTATATATCTACTAAATCTCCTTTCCTTCCTCCTGCATTTTATTTCCCTCATCATTCAGCGACATTATACATTTGCAAAATTCTGTTGTCAATACAGATAATATATTTGTTATTAAAACTATATAATTAAGCGATTTGCCAATAATTAGTATAAAATAAGAATAAGCCATATCCTGTTTAGATATGGCTTATGAAATGTTACTGCATTAAATTTAATTCTGATTTACATAAATCAGTCCATATTCTCCGCTTCTATCTGCTTTACCATCTCGTTGGTAATGGTATCATTTGCTTCGCCGTGCTTTACAAACAGTATGCAGAAAAGCGCCAGTGCAAAGGCGATGGGGCAGAAAACAAACAGGGACATATATGTACCGGAGAACATTCTTACTGTACCGAAAAGGATGGGAGCCACAATCTGTGCGGAGAAAGTGGCGGTGTAGTAATAACCTGTAAATGTACCGATCTTTTCAACTCCGCCGATTTCAAGAACCAGAGGCAGAGTGTTAACGGTAATGAACATATTTGCAAATCCACCAAGCACAAGGGCTACCCAGACAATCCAAAGCTGTCTTGTTACGGCATAAAGGGCAAATATAGACATAAACACTATAAGTCCGCCGATAATAACTTTTTTACGTCCGACTTTAGCTCCAAGCTTACCTGCCGGGATAGCAGCTATCATTGAGCAAACGGCAAACAGGGCCATCATAATAGTAGCCTGCTGAGTTGTCTTTCCGAGAACCTCACCTGCAAACAGTGAGAAGAAAGTCTGAATGGCGTTTGTGGCAATAAAGAGGAAGAACAGGCACATAAGCATAAACACAAGGCTCTTTTTCTCGCCCTTTGTGAGCTTAATGGCTTTAAGTCTCTCTTTCTCCGCCTTTTTCTCTTCCTGAGCCTTCAGTTTTTCATCTGCATCGGCATTTACCTGTGCCTGATGCTTGAGTCTTGAATCTGGCTCCTTTACAAAGAAGAAAAGAACCACGGTGCTGATTATCATTATAATTGAACCCAAAAGGAAAACCGCCGGATATTCCTCATGAAGCTCACTGTTGTATCCGAAAATAAAGCAAACTATTGTACCGGCAATCATTCCGATAAGACTTCCGAGACCGCCGCACAGGTTAATTATGGCATTACCCTCACTTCTGAGCTTAGGCGGAGTGAGGTCGGGCATCAGAGCTACAACCGGAGCACGCCAGAAAGACATTATCATAACATACATTATAATACAGAACATAAGTGACGGGATTGTATCCATAAGAGGAATAAGCGCAAAGAATATTGCCGAAAGAGGTGCGCCTATAAAAATAAACGGACGTCTTTTTCCGAAACGGGAATGAGTATGGTCGGAAAGCTTTCCGAAGAAAGGCTGGAAAATAACTCCGAAAATATTATCGAAAGTCATTATAATACCGACAAAAAGTGGAACCAGTGTAAACGCACCTGCCGCATTAACGGTGCTTTCTCCCTGAGCTTCCATAAGCTTTACTACAAAGGGAAAAGTCTCTGCTATTTTTTGTCCCCATGAGGCAATAACCTCGGAACGTCCTAAAATCTCATTAAGTATTCTTGTAACATATGGGTCATAAATTGCCCATGCAACACTGCTTGCAAGAAAACCAAAGCCTATAAGTATGGTTTTGCCGTAATTAAGCTTTTGGTCTGCTTTTTCTGCCATTACTCTCTCTCCTTTATCTCTCGTTTTGCAGGCAAAAGACCTACAAATAAAGTATAACATCCTTTTAATGCAAACACAACAAATAAAAGCTTCTTTAAGCCAAGGTAATTATGCAAAATATTCATCCGGGTTTTTGTTTAATTTACTGAAATAAATTTACACATATTTTACACCGGTTATTTGTATAGCTTTTTTAGCAAAAAGACTTCACACCGGATTTACATTATAACTAAACAAAAGAAAAAAGCACACTATTCAGTGTGCTTTTCGTGGTGACCCGGACGGGAATCGAACCCGTGTTACCGCCGTGAAAGGGCGGTGTCTTAGCCGCTTGACCACCGGGCCATGGATATATATAAAGAGGGTTCACGGCCGCCAAAAGCAGGGGCAAATCCTCTTGTTTTAAAATGGTAGCGGCAGTCGGATTTGAACCAACGACACTTCGGGTATGAACCGAATGCTCTAGCCAACTGAGCTATGCCGCCATTTGTGCTCCACAAGTGAGCGAACATTATTATAATACAGGCTTGTACCTTTGTCAACACTTTTTTTAATTTTTTACGTAAAAAATCCAAATCTTTTAAATTTTCTCAAGTCAAAGTATATTGTAACTCTCAAATAAAATTTTATACCTTTAACGGCATAGAGATATATCTCCTGTCTCTATGCCGTTTTTACCATAAAACAACAAATATATTATTCCTGCTGGTCGAGGGTCAGCTCAAAGGACGGCATGAATTCAGAAACAAAAATATCAGCCTCAGGCAATTGGAGATTCCTGATTGCCTCCTCAGTGGCCGCTTTCGCAGAGACAAATTCACGGTTCCCTGCCTTTTCCTCTTCTATACATTTTATAAGAGCGCTGATTTTATCCGCTGCCTTTACAAGATGCCAAAGCTCTTTGTCCTCTTCCCTTTTAAAAAACATGGGAGAAAATTCTTCCTTAATATCATCGGGCAGCATGGTCATTATCTTTTCGCAGGCAGCGTTTTCCACAGCTTTATAGGCTTCCTTTGTGCCGCTGCTGAAATATTTTACAGGTGTGGGCATATCGCCGGTAAGTATTTCGGGCATATCGTGGTAAAGTCCCAGAAGCGCTGCCCGCTCACAGTTATAATTTTTTCCAAGTCGCTTATTGCCCAGCACTGCAAGAGCATGGGCAATACAGGCAACCTCGTGGCTGTGCTCGCTTATATTTTCGCTCACTGTATTGCGCATAAGCGCCCAGCGAGTGATATATTTCATTCTCGAAACCATTGCAAAAAAACTTCGGGACATAGTTTTCTCCTTTACCAGTCAAGACCTCTTTTAATTGAAGCTTCAACTACATTTATAAACTGCTTTGCCACTCTCGGCGAACGTCCGCCTCTTTCGAGAGCCCATTTTTCTCCCTTTGCGTGAAGCTCCTCAGCATCCACCTCAAGGCCTCTGTCAGCTGCAATTCCGTCAAGAATGTCGTAGAACTTCATTCTGTCGGGGTTTACAAAGGTTACGGAAAGTCCGAATCTGTCAGAGAGAGACATCTGCTCCTGACGTGCATCGCCCGAATGGAGATCGTCGCCGTCTCTGTCGGAGAATTTTTCCCTTACAAGGTGACGGAGATTTGATGTAGCATATATAAGTGTATTGGCCTGTCTTGCAGAAAGTCCTCCCTCAAGAGCCGCTTTGAGCTCTGCAAAGGAATCGTCCCCCGCCGAGAAGGAAAGGTCATCTATGAACACGATGAATTTAAGGGGCAAAGCTGAAAGTATCTTTATAAGAGCCGGGAACTGGCATATTGCGCTTTTGGGCATTTCAACCATTCTAAGTCCCCTGTCGGCAAACTCATTGAGTATTGCGTGAACTGTTGAGGATTTTCCTGTGCCTCTGTCGCCGTAAAGAAGTACGTTATTGGCAGGAAGTCCCTCAATGAAGTTGATTGTATTTTCAACTACAAGTCCCCTCTGGTACTCATAACTTTTAAGCTCTTCAAGCTTTATGGGATTTGTGCATCCGATAGGCTCAAGGCTGCCGTTGCGCCATGAAAAAGCCTTATATTTTGCAAATACTCCGTAGGAATTTTTCTTGTGGTAATCCCAAAGCTCTTTGGCTTCTTTGCTCCAGTCTCCGTTTCCCAAGGGTTCGGGAGCACTTCCGTTTTTCCAAAGAGGCAGATTTTCACTATGTGCATTTTCATAAATCTCCTCAGGCTTTGCATTTGCAAGCTCCTGAAGGATTTTCAGATCATGGGATACTCCAGAAAGCAGGCTTTCGCTGCACTGCTTGCCGAATGCGCTTCTTCTCGAAAAGGGATTGTCATCGGAAAGAACGAGTGAAGCAATATATCCCGAAAGGTTTTCCTCGGCTCCTGCATCTGCAAGAGCACAGAAGAGCTCACCGTACTTTTCACCTTTCTTTTCGTCGTCACATGAAATAAGCTCCGCCGCTGCTTTCACGGCAGGATTTTCAAGTACCCCTCTGTATATACAAAGAGAGTCAAGCTCCCCTTTTTTGATTTTTTTCATAAGTAATCACCGCTTCCGTATAAATACACTACTTTCCCCCTCATCAAAGCCTTGTTTCGCTTATTTCAGGCAATGTTTTTCAAAAGAGAGAAAAAGTTATTTTAATTTTACTCCCACTTTTTTTACATGTCAATTAACACCAAAATGTTTTAGGGAGTTACAGTGGTAAAATGTTAAATTTTTTCGATTTTTTCTATTGACGTATATTAATACAGTGGTATAATGTTTCGTAAGGACTTAGGTGTTTTTAATTCCGCACCGATGGCCACTTTATTTGTTTGGAGGATTGTTTATGTCAAAGATCTATTATCAGGAAGACTGTAACCTCGGTTATTTAAAGGATAAGACCGTTGCTATTATAGGTTACGGCAGCCAGGGCCATGCACATGCTCTTAACCTGCATGAAAGCGGAGTAAACGTTGTTGTCGGTCTTTATGAAGGCAGCAAGTCATGGGCTAAAGCAGAGGCAGCAGGCCTTAAAGTTATGACAGCTTCTGATGCTGCAAAGGCCGCAGACGTTATTATGATTCTTGTTCCCGATGAGCGTCAGGCTAAGATTTACAAGGAGTCCATCGCTCCCAACCTTACAGAGGGCAAGGCTCTTGCATTCGCTCACGGTTTTAACATTCATTTCGGTCAGATCGTTCCCCCCGCTAACGTTGACGTTTTCATGATCGCTCCCAAGGGACCCGGTCACACAGTACGCAGCGAGTATCAGGAGGGCAAGGGTGTTCCCTGCCTCGTAGCTATCCATCAGGATGCAACAGGTCACGCTCTTGACATAGCTCTCGCTTATGCTCTCGGCATCGGCGGAGCAAGAGCTGGTGTTCTTACAACAACTTTCCGCACAGAGACTGAAACTGACCTCTTCGGTGAGCAGGCTGTTCTTTGCGGCGGTGTTACAGCTCTTATGAAGGCTGGTTTCGAGACTCTTGTTGAGGCCGGTTACGATCCCAAGAATGCATATTTCGAGTGCATCCATGAGATGAAGCTCATCGTTGACCTTATCTACAAGGGCGGCTTCTCAATGATGCGTTACTCCATCTCCGACACAGCTGAGTTCGGTGATTATGAGACAGGCAAGCGCCTCATCACTGACGAGACTAAGAAAGAGATGAAGAAGATCCTTACCGAGATCCAGGACGGTACATTCGCTTCCAAGTGGATTGCTGAAAACAACAACGGCAGAGCACACTTCAACGCTTGCCGCAAGATTGAAGCTGAGCACGAGCTTGAGCAGGTCGGTAAAGAGCTTCGCAAGATGTACAGCTGGAACGAGGACTAATCTCCACAGTTTAAGTTTATTTTAAACATATAAGCGGCGCAGATTTCTGTGCCGCTTTTCTTTTACGGAGGGAAAAATGGGTATTTACGAAAGTCTTTTGGAAAACGCTGAAAGCGGCATCTATCCCATGCATATGCCGGGGCACAAGCGAAACGAAAAGTTTCTTAAAATGGTAAACCCTTATACAATAGATATAACGGAAGTTGACGGCTTTGACGACCTCCATGCTCCGGAGGAGATAATCCTTGAAGCAATGGAAAAAGGTAAAAATCTCTATAAGAGCCACCAGTGCTTTCTACTCGTAAACGGAAGCACCTGCGGAATACTTTCGGCAATATGTGCCTGTGTTCCAAAGGGCGGAAGGCTTATTGCGGCAAGAAACTGCCATAAATCCGTATATAACGCCATTGCTTTAACTGAGTGTGAAAGCGTATTCATGATGCCGGAAACAGATCCCCAAAACGGCATCTGCTATGGAATAACCGCCGCTCAGGTGGAAAAAGCTCTTTCGGAAAATCCTGACGCTTTGGCTGTTGTAATCACCTCTCCCACCTATGAGGGTGTTGTATCTGATATAGGAAAAATCAGCAAAGTTACAAGAAAATACGGTGTTCCTCTTATTGTAGACGAAGCGCACGGCGCACATTTTGGATTTTCTCCACTATTTCCCGAAAGTGCTGTTTCAAAAGGTGCTGATATTGTAATACAAAGCCTTCATAAAACTCTCCCATCTTTTACACAGAGCGCAGTTCTCCACATCTGCACTGAATTTGGTGGAAAATTTCCCGTACAGCGTTATCTTTCGATTTTTCAGTCCAGCAGTCCCTCATATATCCTCATGGCAGGAATTGACCGCTGTTTTGATATTCTTCAAAATGACGGTACAAAACTTTTTGAGCTTTACGAAAACAGGCTGAAGAATTTTTACAGCAGTATGAAAAAACTAAAAGTCATAAAGATTCTGCCGGAAGAATATCCAAAAGGTTTTATCCGTGATATGGGCAAAATCGTAATTGACATTAGCTCCTCTTCCCTTACAGGGGGAGAATTTTCCCAGCTGCTTCTTAAAAAATATAAGATACAGCTTGAAATGGCTTCCTCATGCTATGCAATTGCCATGACATCAATCTGCGACAGCGATAAGGGATTTGACAGACTCAAAGAAGCTCTCACGGAAATTGATTCTTTACTTTCAAAATCAGAAAGCACAAGACATTTTTCTCCTCTACCTGAGAAAATAGAGACTGTTCTTAAAATATCCGAGGCTCTTTCGGCTTCTTCAAAAGCTGTTCCGATCAGTGAAGCTAACGGTAAAATCTCAGGGGAATTTATTTATGCCTATCCCCCGGGAATACCAATCATCGCCCCAGGTGAAAGATTTACCCATAAGGTACTCAGCTCAATAGATGAGCTTCTCAGCTGCGGCGTTGCGGTAAAGGGTTCATCAGGAGCTTTCAAAGGCTCTGTAAAGGCTATTGATTATTGACACAGGAAGTAAAATCCGTTACAATAAGGTGAAAGTATTTTGAAAGAGGGTGTATCCATGAAAAGAATAAAGACTTTGGCAACAAGAAACCTTGCTGAATCCGCAAAGAAGGGCGGCTGCGGCGAGTGCCAGACATCCTGCCAGTCCGCTTGCAAGACATCCTGCGGCATTGCAAACCAGCAGTGCGAAAAGAGCAAGAAATAAGGACTCAAACTATCGCCGCACTGCCCCTGAGGCGTGCGGCGATTTTTACTGCATATAAGGAGATATTAAAATGATACATCAGTATAAAATGGGCGGATACAACATTGTCCTTGACCCCAACAGCGGCAGCGTCCATTCAGTGGATGAAGTTGCATACGATATAATCGGAATGTACGAAAGCCATACTCCCGAAGAAATTACAAAGGAAATAGTTGACCGATACGGCGAAAAAGAGGGAGTTACTTCCGAAGATGTAGCCGAGGTTCTTAACGATATAGAAACTCTCAAAAAAGAGGGAAAGCTTTTCTCTGAGGATACATATCAGAATCTTGCAATAGATTTCAAAAACCGTCCCACGGTTATAAAGGCAATGTGCCTTCATATTGCCCACGACTGCAACCTTGCCTGCAAATACTGCTTTGCCGGAGAGGGCGAATACTGCGGAGACCGTTCCCTTATGAGCTTTGAAGTGGGAAAACAGGCTTTTGATTTTCTTATTGCCAACTCAGGCACAAGAAAGAATCTGGAAGTTGACTTTTTCGGCGGCGAACCCCTTATGAACTTTGAAGTTGTAAAACAGCTTGTAGCTTACGCAAGGGAACAGGAAAAAATTCACAATAAGAACTTTCGCTTTACTCTCACAACAAACGGTGTGCTTCTCGACGAAGAGGTTATGGACTTTGCCAACAAAGAGATGTACAACGTGGTTTTAAGCCTTGACGGACGCAAAGAAACCAACGACAGAATGAGAGTAAGCCGCAACGGCAAGGGCAGCTATGACCTTATTGTGCCGAAATTCAAAGAAATGGTAAAACGCCGTGGAGATAAGGAATACTACATAAGAGGTACTTATACCCACTACAACATCGATTTTACAAAAGACATTCTCCACATGGCAGATCTCGGCTTTACAAAGCTTGCAATGGAGCCAGTTGTAGCTTCTCCCGATGCCCCCTATGCCTTAAAGGAAGAGGATTTACCAGTTCTTTTCGACCAGTACGAAAAGCTTGCGGCAGAAATGGTACGCCGTGAGAAAAACGGAAAAGGTTTTACTTTCTTCCACTACATGATAGACCTTGAAGGCGGTCCCTGCATTGCAAAGAGAATTGCCGGCTGCGGTGTAGGCACAGAGTATGTTGCAGTTACTCCCTGGGGAGATTTATATCCCTGCCATCAGTTTGTAGGCGATGAAAATTATCTTCTCGGAAACGTCTTTGACGGCATAACAAATGAAGAAGTAAGAAGCAGATTCAAGATGTGCAACATCTATACACGACCTCAGTGTAACGACTGCTTTGCAAGACTTTATTGCAGCGGCGGATGCTCAGCAAACGCATACCACGCTACCGGCAGCATAGAGGGAATATATGAGCTTGGCTGCGAGCTCCACCGCAAACGTGTTGAATGCGCCATAATGATGAAGGTTGCTCTTTCTGAATAAAAATATACTTATATTATCCGCTGCGTCAGCATTAAGCTGCGCAGCGGTTTTTTTCTCAAAACTTCCGCATTCCTATTATTGCTATTTATTCCCATCGTTTATTGATTATCTAATTGAACATTTTTTACAATTTTTATTTTGTTTAATGACAAAATTAAGTATAAGATGTGTAAATTTTATTGACTTCATATGAAATAATTGTTAATATATGGTTGCGGTATTCAAAACAATCAATAAATGAAAAGAGGAATGTGAAATGAGCAAATTCAAAAAAATTGTTGCTGTATTGCTTGCTATTGTAATAGTTTGCGGTACACTCACAGTATTTGCCGATAGTGGAAAAGCTCCTATTGCTGTTTCGCCATCCGGTACATACCAGGCCGAAAAAATATCACATAAAGATGCTGGGCTCGGCGAAGTTGACGGACTCATAGAATATGATTCCGGCGAAAACGACAGAGGTCAGAACTATTCATGGTCGGCAGTGGGATATGGTGACTATGTCTATGTAGGAACCTGTTATGCCGCAATATGGCAAACACTGAAAATAATGTCGCAGAGCTTCGGAGTAAGCGCTGAAGCTTTTAAAGCGATAATGAATACTCTGTTTAACGGTGCACTCTACGTTGGCGACGATGTAAACAACCCCTCTGATGCCAACAGATCGGTAATTGTTAAAATTCACGCCACCACAGGCGAGACAAAAATAGTTGCAGGTCCTGATACTCACGGCGGATATCGCTCGGCTGCCGTTTTCAACGACAAGCTTTACTTTGTCGGAACGGGACGCACTCCTTTCCTCCTTGAAATAGACCCGACAACTGATGAGACAAAAACTGTTTATGAAGCCGATCCTATTTCTGATCCCACAATTGCCACCGGTATAAGAGCAATTGCTGTTATTAACGGAATGCTTGCAGTAAGCATGATCAGCGAAACTGGTGCGTCAATTGTCGCTTCCGAAACCCCCTCTGCAGGCGAAAGCTCCTTTAAGACAATCGCCACTCAGGAAGATCTTCTTGACTATCCCGCATACCACTATACCGACGCTATTTTCGGCGGTTCCATCTGGGATATGATCGCTTTCAACGGTAAGCTTTATATTTCAGTTGTAACAGGAAAAGGCAGCGTAAAACAGTCTTTCGCACTGTTCTGCGGCGAGGAACAGGATGACGGCACATGGACTTATCGTCTCCTCGTCGGCGATGAAAAGGACGGAGCAAAGTACACCTACGGTCTCGGCGCAGACCGTTCCGGTGCCGCTAACCTCATGGTTTATGACAATCACCTTTACATCGGCGGATACAACGATCCCATGGTCGCTCTTCCCGCTGCTATCTCACTCGATTTTGAGGCAATCTACAGCGACCTTTCTTCTCCTGTAAACCTTTGGAGAATGGATGCAGACGAGAACTTTGAAATGGTAATCGGCGAACCCAATGAATACTTCTCAGAAGTTAAGGGTAACATGGGCTCAGGCTTTGACAACAATCTCAACCAGTATGTATGGCGTATGGAAGTTTATAATGATAAACTTTTCGTAGGTACATTTGATATCGGAAGCCTTGCATATCCCCTTATGCAGTTTACAAACGGCGATCTTCTTAAGCGCACACCTGAAGAGTGGGCTACACAGATTAAGTACATCAAGGAACTCATCGACCTTATTAAAGACGGTGGACTTCCCCTTCCCTTCTCTGCAACAGAAAGCGTAGCTACACTTTCCGCTGAAGTCAACAGCCTTGAGGATCTCTTCAACAAGGGCGGAATCGACGACCTTGCAAATACACAGAAGCTCTATGAAATCCTCACAAAGCTTAACAGCGTTTACGCAAAGATAAGCAAATACCTTCCCGAAGAGATTAAGAAATACCTTGATCCGCTCTTCAACCAGGATACTCTCGATAACATCTATTACTTCATCGAAACATGTAAGTATCTCAGCAAGGGCGAAAGAGGATTCGACCTCTTCGTAACTGAGGATGGATATAACTTTGAAACTATTACCAGAAACGGTTTCGGCGATCCTTACAACCACGGCTGCCGTGTATTTGCAGTAACAGATCTCGGTCTTTGCCTTGGTACTGCAAACCCCTTCTATGGCACTCAGGTTTGGAGAATTGATGACCTTTCAATGACCACTGATCCTACTGATCCGACCGATCCTACTGAGACAACTGATCCTACTGAGACAACCGATCCCAGTGAGACAACCGATCCCAGTGAGACAACCGATCCCAGTGAAACAACTGATCCCAGTGAAACAACTGATCCCAGTGAAACAACTGATCCCACTGAGACCGACACAACAGAACCTACATCTACTGTTGATCCCACAGAACCCACTGATGATACTGCCGCACCTTCAGAATCTGATACTTCAGATTCCACATCAGGCAATACAGACGGTTCAACACAGACTCCCGGTCTTGGTGATACAGGCGTTGGATTCGGAATTGCTCTTCTTGTAACTGCAACAGCAGCAGTTGTTGTCACAAGAAAAAAACGTAAGTAATTCTTACAACTGAATTCTTTTAAATGAATTAATCCCCGGTATTCAAAAGAATACCGGGGATTTTTCTTATGAAAAATTCATTTGTAAATTTTATCTTGCAAATCGGCTTTCGTTGTACACCGCTCTTACCTTGTTAAATTCAGCGGTGAAACACGCAAGGACAATCCAGCATATGACTCCATAGATAAAGGCAATGGCTATAAATCCGACGCTTGCATATGTTACGTCTCTCAGATGTTCACTTGTCAGCTGATTCAGCAACAATGCATCATTATAAGTAAGTGTCCTGAAAAACGGAGATACAATGGCAGTAACAGTAAACGCTGCCCATCTTTTTTTAAGAACAGATGTTTCTATGTGCACATTTGCTTTTTTCTGATATTCTCTTAGTCCCAAAATAATAATATAGAAAATGTAAGCTGTTGTAAGACCCGAAACAAGTTTGAATGCTCCCGAAAAACTGAAGCCATTATATATAGTACTGGGAAGAAGTTTGATCACTCCTTCAACAAGGTTATAGAAAATAAGGCAAATTGCAGGTTTAAGGGATTTCTTAAACATCGGTGTAACCACTGAAAGCTCCAGCAAACCGAAATAGATAAAAATATAAGCTACAAAATCAGGGAAAATAGTAATCGGTATACCGAATAAATTGAGATTTATCTTAACTAAAAGGAATATAAGACCTGCTAATATTTTATTCATTCTCAGCGCCTGCCTTTCTGCGTAAAACTACTCCCAATATTATAAGAGCAACTCCCGTTAAAATACCAAGCAAGGCTCCCACAGAGCCCGTTTGCATAGAATTGTAAAGTATTCCCTCCAGTGATTTATCAAAATCACTATTATTATAAAAGGAAGCCGCATTAAAAATAGTAGCAGCGAGCCCTGCTGTCTGAGAAACCACTACACACACCCCGAATAATGAAAGATGTCTTTTAATAACCTTAACAATTTCATCGAGGAAATCCATAAATGAGCCTTTCTCAAAACTTTTTACGTCATCCTCTGAATCACCGTTTGCAGCCGGAACCGCATCACTTATCATCTGCGCAGTTTCCTCTTTTACTGTGCCGTCCGTCCCCTCACCGGCAGTTTTTATTTCATCTTCATCTTTTAAAAGGCTATCCGTTGAAACAGAGAAAATTTTACTTATAAGCACAATTTTGTCCGTGTCCGGCATAGCTTCGTCACGTTCCCATTTGGATACAGACTGACGGGAAACTTCCAGCATTTCCGCCAGCTTATCCTGGGAAAGACCTGCGTCACTGCGCAGCTTCAAAAGTTTTTCTCCAAAGGTCATTTTCATAACCCTCCTCCGTTTTTGATATCCTCATAATAATCTATCCTATACTTTTTTACAAGCAACTTACCTTGGAATATTTCGCAACCTGAGGTTGCGAAGCTTATTTTTGTAACTGCGCACATACCGAAGGTTCTTATCTTGTGCATTTTACTACACTGCGTTACAAATATAAAAATACCACCGATACTTTCGTATCAGTGGTATTTAAAATTATGTTTTCTATATAAGAATTAAAGGCAAGTCTTGCGAAGCTCTTCCCCGCTCTTCATTGAGAGATATGCAGGAGCAATATCAAAAACAGTCTTGGCGCCTGTTACGCCCTCTTTTGCAAGACGAACTGCTGCTCTTGCATAGGCAACAAGGATGCTTGAAGTAAATTCGGGGTTTGAACCAAGCTTAAGAGAATACTCAACAATATGCTTTGTTTCGCCGTTTACACCGGTTGCACCGCTGCGGATAACAAATCCGCCGTGAGGAATACCGCTGTGGTCACGCTTGAGCTCTTCTTCGCTTATAAAGTGTACTGTGGTATCGTAGTCTGAAAAATAGTTGGGCATATTCTTGATTTCTGATTCGATTCTCTCTTTATCTGCACCCTCTTCAGCTACAACAAAGCACTCTCTTGTATGCTTTTCTCTTGTGGTAAGGTCAGGATTTTCACCGTTTCTTACTCTTTCCATTGCGCTCTCAACGGGAATTGTGTACTGCTTTGCATCCTTTACTCCGTCGATTCTGCGTATTGCATCGGAATGTCCCTGGCTTACGCCCTTGCCCCAGAAAGTATAATCCTTTCCGTCGGGGAGAATGCAGCTTCCGTAAAGTCTGTTAAGTGAAAACATTCCGGGATCCCAGCCCACAGATATGATTCCAACATTTCCGCCCTTTTTAGCTGCGGCATCAACATTTGCAAAATGCTCCGGAATTTTAGCATGTGTATCAAAGCTGTCAACTACACAGAAGTTTTCTGCATATTCAGGAGTCTGGACGGGCAAATCTGTTGCACTTCCGCCGCAGAGAATGAGAACATCAAGTTCACCTTTCATGCTGTTTATATCCTTAACAGAAAGAACCTTTGCGCTTTCAGTAAGAATCTTAAGACTCTCAGGTGCTCTTCTTGTAAAAACAGCCTTAAGTTCCATATCAGGATTCTGTCTTATAGCAAGCTCTACGCCTCTGCCCAGGTTGCCATAACCCACAATGCCTACTCTTGTTTTTGTCATATCTGTCACTCCCTAAAATCTACTTATGAACATTTTATCATAGTTTTTTTATCAATAAAATAGTAAAATTTGCAGAAATAGTCCCCACTAATCCAAAGGATTGTAGGAAAAGGGGAAGTTTTTTCTCTATTGCAAACTTAGACATTATACGATATAATAAAATTGAAAAAATGTCTGCAAAAGGAGTTTTCACATGAATAAATATAGAGATTTTGATAATTATCTTAAAGAATTCCCGACACCCGACGGCAGATACGGCGAATACGGCGGACAGTACCTGCCGGACGAGCTTCTCCCCGCTTTCAAGGAGATAGATGAGGCTTATGAGGAAATCTGCCACAGCGCTCAGTTTATCAGCGAACTGAGAAGAATCCGCAAGGAGTTCCAGGGCAGACCCACTCCCGTTTACCACTGCGAAAGACTTTCAAGAAAAATCAGCCGCTGCCAGATTTATCTTAAGAGAGAAGACCTCAACCATACAGGCGCTCACAAGCTCAACCACTGCATGGGCGAAGGACTTCTGGCTAAATATATGGGCAAAAAGAAGATCATTGCTGAAACGGGCGCAGGTCAGCACGGCGTTGCCCTTGCCACTGCAGCAGCATATTTCGGACTCGAGTGTGACATCTACATGGGTGAAGTCGACATTGCAAAGCAGCATCCCAACGTTGTACGTATGAAGATGCTCGGCGCAAGAGTTATTCCCGTAACTCACGGTCTCAAAACCCTTAAAGAAGCAGTTGACGCAGCTTTCGACGCTTATCTGAGAGAGTATAAGGATGCCATTTACTGTATCGGCTCCGTTGTCGGACCTCATCCCTTCCCGAAAATGGTAAGAGATTTCCAGTCCGTACTGGGATTTGAGGCAAGAGAGCAGTTCCTCGAAATGACAGGCATTCTCCCCGACGCTGTTACAGCAGCTGTAGGCGGCGGTTCAAACTCCATGGGTATGTTCTCAGCTTTCCTTGCTGATCCCGTTGAAATTTACGGCGTTGAGCCTCTCGGCAAGGGTCACGGAATCGGTGAGCACGCAGCTTCCATTACATATGGTAAGAAGGGCATTCTTCACGGCTTTGAAAGCTATCTGCTCCAGGATGAGAAAGGTGAACCCCTCCCCGTTTACTCTATTGCCAGCGGACTCGATTATCCCGCAGTAGGACCGGAGCACGCTTATCTCCATGATGTCGGCAGAGTTAAGTATACATATGTTGACGATGAAGAGGCAATGAGAGCATTCTTCATGCTCAGCCGCTATGAGGGCATCATTCCCGCAATCGAAAGCTCTCACGCTCTTGCATATGCAATGAGGTATGCTGAGGAAAAAGGTACAGGTTCAATTCTTGTATGTCTTTCCGGCAGAGGCGATAAGGATATAGACTATGTATATGAGAAATACGGCTGCGGAGAGAAATTCAACCTTGACTGATTTTACTCCGAGTATAATTATTCCTTTTAAATATACTAAGAGCAATTGACTGTGTTTCACAGAGAAAAAATATAAATTGTTCAAAAGCTTTTACATAGGCTTTAAAGCCCCATTGTCCATAATAGCTTTACACCGTATACCTAAATGGTATGCGGTGTTTTTTATTTCCATAAATTTACAGTTCCAAAAATTACACCTTTATATACTTTCAAAAATATGCAAAACGCAGAAATCAGCAAATTTCGATGTTTTGGGTTTTACAAATGATTACTCTGGGTTTATAATGTGTGATTGGAAAATTAAATAAGGGGGAATGTTCAATGGGAAGAGAACTGACTGAAGGTAAGCCCGGTAAGGTGCTTGTGAGGTTTTCCATACCTCTTTTTGTCAGCGTAATCTTTCAGCAGCTTTACAACATTGCCGACAGTATGATCGCAGGCGTTTTCGCCGGTGAGGATGCCCTTTCGGCGGTTGGAGCTTCATACCCCATTACCATGATCTTCATGGCCGTGGCGGTAGGCAGCAGCATAGGCTGTACAGTAGTTATTTCAAGATTTTTCGGCAGCGGAAGCTACGAAAAGGTTAAAACCGCCTCCTATACAACGCTTATATCAGGCCTTGTACTTTCGGTAGTTTTAACTATTGCAGGTTTGCTTACTTCTGAGCCTCTTTTGAGAATGCTGAAAACCCCTGACAATATTTTCGAGGACGGAAAGCTTTACCTTAACATCTACGTTTGGGGACTCACCTTTCTGTTCATCTACAACCTTGTGACAGGTATATTTACCTCACTGGGCGATTCAAAAACGCCGCTTTACTTTCTCATAGGTTCATCCTTGGGAAACATCGTCCTTGACTACATATTTGTAGTATTTTTCTACATGGGCGTTGCAGGCGTTGCGTGGGCAACATTTATAGCACAGGGTATATCATGTATCCTTGCAGTTATCACTCTGTTCTTCCGATTAAAAGGACTTGAGTGCGTGGGAAAAGTTCCGAAGTTTTCCTTTGTGATGCTTAAAAAGATTGCAGCAATTGCAGTTCCCAGCATATTGCAGCAAAGCTTTGTATCAGTCGGAAACATCTTTATTCAGGGACTTGTAAACGGATTCGGTTCATCGGTTATCGCCGGATATTCGGCAGCGGTGAAGATGAACACCTTTGCAATCACTTCATTCACCACTCTTGCAAACGGTCTTTCAACCTTTACTTCACAGAATCTCGGCGCAGGAAAACCCGAGCGTGTTAAAAGCGGATTCCGTGCAGGTTCACTTATGGCGCTGGTTGTGGCGCTGCCCTTCTTCCTGGTCTTCTTCTTCGGTGCAGAACCGATGATAAACGCCTTTATAAAGGATGCCAGCGAACAGGCAGTAACTGCCGGAACGGAATTTTTCAGAATAGTTTCACCTTTCTACTTCATCATCTGTATAAAACTCATGGCGGACGGTGTTCTCAGAGGTGCAGGCTCTATGGTCTGCTTTATGATAGCCACATTCTCCGATCTGCTTCTGAGAGTAATACTCGCCTTCGTGTTCGCCTCATTTATGGGCTCAACGGGTATCTGGACATCATGGCCCGTAGGCTGGACTGTGGCGGCAATACTTTCCGTTATCTTCTATCTTTCGGGAACATGGAAAAAGAAATATCTCAAAGACACAGAACAGATACAGTAAAACATATCAAAGGAAAGAATCTTTGGATTCTTTCCTTTTTTATTTACCTTTAAAGTGGAAAATTTCTTTAAGCTGTGTTATATTTGCTTTGACAAATAGCCGAAAGGAGAAAACAATGGATATAGTCGATAAGATGAAAAGCGGAAAAGTTTATTATCCTACCGATCCGGAGCTTGAAGCAAAACAGCGTGAGTGTCTCGAAATACTTTACGATTACAATATGACCCGTCCGGGAGAAATCGAAAAAAGAGAGGAAATACTCAAAAAGCTTTTGGGCGATGTGGGAGAAGGATGCTACCTTGAGCCTCCATTCCACGCCAACTGGGGAAAACATACTCATATGGGAGATTATGTTTACGCAAACTTTAATCTCACCCTTGTAGATGACACTGATATATTCATCGGAAATAACGTCATGTTTGCGCCCAATGTTACAGTTGCCACTGCGGGACATCCCATACATCCCGAGCTTCGCAGAAAAGCTGCTCAGTTCAATATTCCCGTAAAAATCGGGAACAATGTCTGGATCGGCGCAAACGCCGTTATCCTGCCGGGAGTCACAATCGGTGACAATACGGTAATCGGAGCAGGAAGCGTTGTTACAAAGGATATCCCGGCAAATGTTGTGGCTGTCGGAAATCCCTGCCGTGTAATGCGTCCCATAAGCGAAAGGGACATGGAATATTACTTCAAAAATAGGAAAATAGACTTTGAAAACCTATAATTTTACCGCCGGACCTAAAATCCGGCGTTTTTTCTCAGCTTTATATTATAGTATAGCAAAAATTCCTTGCATTGGCTTTTTGCTGTGTGTATAATATACTCATATTGTTATGATTATTTATAATCAGATTTGGAGGTCACCGAATTGGCTGAATCAGAAAAAAATTTCTTTATCCAAATGGAACATGATGTCATGGACTTTTGGGAAAAGGAAGAATGCTTTAAAAAGCTTAAGAAAAAAAATGCAGGACATGAACGTTTTCGTTTTCTTGACGGCCCTATAACGGCTAACAACCCCATGGGTATTCACCACGCTTGGGGCAGAAGTCTTAAAGATATTTTCATTCGTTACAAGGCTCTTAACGGTTATGACTGCCGCTGCCAGAACGGCTTTGACTCACAGGGACTGTGGGTTGAGGTTGAGGTAGAAAAAGAGCTCGGCTTCAAGACAAAGAAAGACATCGAAGAGTATGGTATGGACAAGTTCACCCGCAAGTGCGTTGACAGAGTTAAGCACTTTTCGGGCATCATCACTGAGCAGTCAAAAAGACTTGGTCAGTGGATGGACTGGGACAACTCCTACTACACCAACACAGACAAGAACATCGGCGGAATCTGGCATTTCCTGAAGGTCTGCGACGACCACGGCTGGATTCAGAGAGAATATAAGCCCATGCCTTGGTGTCCCCGCTGCGGAACATCACTTTCAGAGCACGAGATGACAGGCTCCTACAAGATGCTTACTCATAACTCAGTGTTCTTTAAGCTTCCCGTTCCCGCTCTCGGATGCAAAATCATCGCATGGACAACAACCCCCTGGACACTTTCTTCAAACGTAGCCCTTGCAGTTAACCCCGACATTGACTATGTTGAAGTAAAGGTTAAGAGCGACGAGCAGCACGTAATCCTCGCTAAGAACGCTATCAAATACCTTGAGGACGATAAGCTTGAGGTTATAAGAGGATTTAAGGGCTCAGAGCTTGTAGGTCTCGACTATGAAACCTGCTTCCCCGAAATCGAGGCTCAGCAGGGCTTTGATCATAAGATCGTTGCATGGGAAGATGTTGACGCTGACGAAGGTACAGGCGTTGTTCATATCGCTCCCGGCTGCGGTGTTGAGGACTATGAATTAGGTCTCCGCCTTGGTCTTCCCCAGATTATGCCCGTTGACGATATGGGTATTTTCCTTCCCAAATTCGGCTGGTTCACAGGCAAGGACAGCCACGACGTTGCTCCCGAGGTTTTCGACCGTCTTGAAAAAGCCGGAAAACTCTATAAAGTTAAACCCCACGAGCACAGCTATCCCGTTTGCTGGCGCTGCAAGTCAGAAGTTATCTTCCGTCTTGTTCCCGCATGGTACATCCGTACAGATGAAATCCGTCCGAAGCTCATTGAAGCAGCTTCAAAGGTAAAGTGGGAGCCTGAATCAAACGGCAAACGTATGAATGACTGGCTCAACAACATGGGCGACTGGAACATTTCCCGTAAACGTTACTACGGTATGCCCCTTCCCTTCTATCCCTGTGAGGACTGCGGTCACGTTACAGTTATCGGCTCAAAGGCTGAACTGAAAGAAAAGGCTGTTAACCCCGAACTAGTTGACGCTCTTCCCGAAATGCACCGTCCCTGGATTGACGAAATCAAGATTAAGTGCCCCCACTGCGGCAAGGAGATTTCAAGAGTTACAGAGATCGGTGACGTTTGGCTTGATGCCGGTATCGTTCCCTTCTCAACATTCGGATATTTCGATGACAAAGAGGAATGGCGCAAGAATTTCCCTGCTGAATGGGTTACAGAGATGCGTGAGCAGGTTCGTCTGTGGTTCTATTCAATGCTCTTTATGAGTACAGTTCTTGAGGGCGTTGCTCCCTATGAGCGTGTACTTTCCTATAACACAGTTGTTGCTGAGGACGGCTCCAAGTTCTCAAAGACAGGCTTCATGATTAAGTTTGACGAGGCTGCTGAGAAGATCGGCGCTGATACAGTCCGTTACCTCTATGCAGGCGCTCCTGTTGCCAACGACGTTCGTTTCGGCTTCAACCTTGGCGACGAGGCAAGAAGAAAGCTCCTCGGTTTCTGGAATATCTATACTTTCTTCGACACCTATGCACAGCTTGATAAGCCCAACTTCGACAACTATACAGTTGACAAGAACGCACTTACACCTATCGACCGCTGGATGGTAATCCGCACAAATGACTTCATCCGCAAGGCAACAGCTTACATGGATGACTACAAGGCATATTCACTTGTAAAGGAATTTGAAGTATTCGTTGACGATATTTCCAACTGGTACATCCGCCTTAACCGCCGCCGTTTCTGGAAAACAGACGACGACAGCGACAAGATGGTTGCTTACTGGACACTGTTCAACGCTCTTCTTACCTGCGTAAAGGTTATGGCTCCCATCATTCCCTTTATGACAGAGCACATCTGGCAGAAGCTTGTAAGAAACGTTATGCCCTCGGCTCCTCTCTCAGTTCATCTGAGCGACTGGCCGAAGCCTCTTGAGGGATTTGAGGATGACGGTATCATCGAGCAGACAGCTCTTGCAAGAGGACTTATTGCAAACGCAATGCGTCTTAGAAACGAGCATCAGCTTAAAGTTCGTCAGCCCCTTGCAAAGCTTTACATCTGCTGTGACGACGAAACAAAGGCAAAGCTTGCCGTTTCCGAGAAGAATATTCTTGACGAGCTCAACATCAAAGAGGCTCAGTATATTTCCGACGTTTCCGTTCTTGAGGACTTCTACCTTACAGTTAACTTCAAAGCTGCCGGTGCAGTTCTCAAGCAGAATGTAAACAAGATGAAGGCAACTCTTGAGGGACTTTCAGCAGAGGAAATGGCAGCTCTTGTTGAAAACGTAAAGGCAGGCAAGGCAACAGCTGTTCCCGGCTGGGACGGCGAATATGACGCCAACCTCTTTAACCTCCAGTCAAAGACCAAGGAAGGCATTGTATCCTGCGACTGCGGCGACGGAATCATCATCGCTCTCGATGTTGTAATCACACCTCAGCTTCGCAAAGAGGGTATCGTAAGAGACGTTATCCGTCAGTGCCAGCTTCTTCGTAAAGAGGCAGGATATCAGGTCGAGCAGAGAATCAAGGCTTATGTTTTCAGCTCTGATGCAGTTGTAATGGAAGCTGCCGAGGAAATGAAGGCTCATATGGCAAACGAACTTCTTGCCGATGAGGTTATTCTTTCAGCTCCCGCAAATTGCGACCTTACAAAGGACGTTGAAGCTTCTGACGCCACTGTTTCAATCGGTGTTGTAAAGGCTTAATCGAAATAGAAGATAAAAGCAGAACCTCCCCGGAGATAATCCGAGGAGGTTTTTTGTTGATGTTTTGATAAGATAATAAGATATGCAAACAAGCAAAGCTTGTCGGGGAACCCCTTGATAGGGTTCCCCACATAAAAACAGTCCACCGGACTGTTTTTCCTCCCCTCCTGATCTTATTAAGGTAAAGGAATTTCGTCATCTGCGGATGACGAGGATGGGCTTTGCCCCTCCACCCCACAACCTTTTGTAAAAGGTTGACGAAAACTTTAATGTGTGTTACAAGCAGATTAAAAAGCTAGAAGCAAATTCAATTCAAAACGGCGCAGGAAAATCCTGCGCCGTTAATTGCTTACATATTCTCTTACTCTAAGAAGAACATTCCCTCGCCCTTCTGCTTTCTGGTTTTCCACTCTCCACGTGTGAAATCCGGGAACTCAACGCAGGCTGAGTTATTCTCTATTGACTGAGCTGAAAGAGCTGTTATAGCCATCCAGCAGGCTGCGTCGTATACATCAATAGGTGTATGTCCGTCGCCTTTTCTTACAGCGTCAAAGAATGCTTTGAATACAAGCCAGTCCATTCCGCCGTGGCCGCCCTTTACGCCGAAACGCTTGAACCACTTCCAAATAGGATGACGGTATTTCTTGACCATTCTCTTTCCGCTTGACTTTATGCCCTCATACTTAAGGTTATGGTTATCATTTACAAAGGTGTTGCCGTCCTCTGTATAGTATGCCTTTGTACCGTGGACTTCAAATCCTCTGCTGTACATTCTGGGAAGAGTTGTATCAAGCTGGATTGAAATTGTCTCACCGTTAGCACACTTTATAACCGTTGTAACTATATCGCCCTGAGCAAACTCAACATCTTTGAGCTTTTTAAGATTGTCGTACTTATCCATTCTATCAGTTATGTATCTGTGAAGACCCTTAGCACATGATGCAGTAGATGTAAGACTTACCATTCTGTTACCATAGTTTATATTGAGAACCTTTGCAATAGGTCCAATTTCATGGGTAGGATAGTTTTCACAGTTCCTTGTCATATACTCATGGAGTCTATAATGTCTGTTTTTCTCTCCGAATGATACCTCATAACGCAGATCGTGCTTATATCCACCGCCGCAGTGGACAACATCGCCGAATATTCCCTCTCTTACCATGCGAAGCACTGCCAGCTCATACTCGCCGTAGCAGCAGTTTTCAAGCATCATAAAGGGGGTTTTTGTCTCTTCATAACAGTTTACAAGGTCCCAGCACTCATCAACTGTATATGCTCCGCCGACTTCCATGCCAACGGGCTTTCCGGCTCTCATTGCATCAAGAGCAATCTTGCTGTGCGCTGACCAGCTTGCAGTGATAATAACTGCATCTATACTTTTATCATTTAAAATCTCATGGTAATCAGTATAACCCTTTGGCTCGCTTCTTCTCATTTTCTTAGCAAGCTTCTGTGCCTGTTCGATTCTGTCTTCATAAACGTCACATACAGCCGTAACAGTAATATCCTTCATTCTGTACATAACAAGCTGAAGAAGACCGATTCCTCTGCCGCCAAGGCCGATTACACCTACATTAAGATGTTCTTTCATTAGTAAATTTCCCTCCGATAAATATAAATTTTATATTTATTTAACATATCGTTACCGCTCATTCTATCATAGGCAAAAATCCGTGTCAATGTCAAAACCGGCAAATTAAAGTGTATTTAAATATCATTTTCATACAAAACAGCACTAACAATTTGACTGATTTTCGGAATTATGCTAATATTCAAATATAGAAAATGGAAAGGAATTAATTCACTCTATGTCCGGTTTAAAATATATCTTTTTCGACCTTGACGGAACTTTAACAAACCCTGCTGAGGGAATAACCAATTCTGTTGCCTATGCTCTTAAATACTATGGCATTTCGGTTTCAGATAAGACTCAGCTTTATAAATTCATCGGTCCGCCTCTTGCACAGTCCTTTACGGACTTTTACGGATTTTCTCCTGACAAAGCAAAGGAGGCTGTTGAAAAGTACAGGGAATATTTTGCCGACATCGGTATTTTTGAAAATATGGTTTATGAGTATATTCCGGAGGTTTTGGAAAAACTTAAAAATGCTGGATTTTCTCTTGCAATGGCTACTTCAAAGCCGGAAGTTTTTGCAAAACGCATTGCCGATAAATTTGAGCTTACAAAATATTTCGATTTCATCGGCGGCAGCCTCCTCGACAATTCCCGTACTGACAAGGGAGAAGTAATTGAGTATGTACTCACATCACTGAAAGCCGACAGAGAAAAGACCATCATGGTCGGCGACCGCTCCCACGATATACTTGGAGCCAAGAAATGCTCTGTTAAATCTCTGGGTGTTTTGTATGGCTTCGGCAGCTTAGAGGAGCTTAAAAATGCCGGAGCAGATTATATTGCTGAGACTCCCAAAGAGATCGAAACACTGCTCTTATCCTTTAAATAAGCAAAAAAATAAACGTCTTTCCGTAAAAAGAAAGACGTTATTTTAATCTCTGATTTACTCAACAAATCCTGCTTTTTCAATTTCGCTGCATGCATAATCCCTGAGCTCTTTATATATTGTTTCGCCCAGCTTCATAAGCTCCTGATTGTTTTCATCCTCACAGAGCATAGCGAAAGTTTTGCCTATATTTTCCTCCACGTCAATTCCACGGCGCAGATTAAGATAATAAAACGAAAAGGCTGTTCCGTCAGTTATATTCTCATAAAATCCCGGGAACTGAGCTTTAAGGTTATCATAAAGAGCATTGACCGCAGTTGTGGCCAAAATGGGATTGGGCATATAAATATGTGCGCTGGATTCTCCCGTAAACACAGAAAGAACTTTTATTTCATAGAGTATTTCGGGATCACCTACAAATTTTTTAAGTGCAGGGTCATTAAGCTCTTTCGGAGCCGCTTCCGCAAGGAGGACTCCTATTTTTTTAGCCTTATCTGCATTGCCGTTATTGCGGTGTCTCTTACTCTCTTCTGCAAGCTTTAAAACCTCATTATTATCGTCTGATGAGGAATTGCCGCCTGTAAAAATCTTTATATCGCTGTCATCAAATCTCATATTTCTTTTATTTCCCACCCTTACGGATTAATCTTGATTCATTTATTCGCCAGACACAGCCTTTTTCTCCTGGCGTTTTTTCTTCGCCTTATAAGAAAGCAGCTCGTCGATAATTTCTCCATCTACTCCGCATTCACCTATACTGCGGGGCTTATCGTTATAAAATCCGTGGAAGTCGCTTCCGCCTGTTTTTACAAGGCCGTGCTGCTGTGCAATTTTCAGCAGTCGCTGTACATCCTCTTCGCTGTGACGTGGATGCCAAACCTCCACTCCGTCAAGGCCTAATTCAATAAGCTCATCAAGCAGCTCGTAATTATTATATGCACCGCAGTGAGCCAATACTGCAATGCCGCCGGCTTCATGTATCTCTTCAAGGACTTCCCTTACATCGGGATATTTAATATCCAGCCCTACATAATTTGAACCACCGGCACAAAACAGGCTCTTGTATAAATCACCGTAAATTTCTGTTGCAAATCCTGCTTCCATAAGCGCACGCATAATATGCTGCTTGTACAAATTGGTTGAACCCGTAGCACACTTTAATACAAATTCCGGAGTTATGGGGTATTTCTTCGATACCCTCAGGGTCATATACTGACCCGCACGTCTTCTTGCAAGTGAAATCCTCTTGCATAATCCTTCAAGTCTGTCCGGACTGTCGCATAAATAAGCAAGCATGTGAACTTTTTGATTTCTCTTACTATCATAAGCAGAAATTTCTACACCCGGTATAACATTAACTCCATAGCGTTTTCCGATTATCTTACCCCTAACCGTTCCGGCAAGACAATCATGGTCAGTTATGGCTATAGTCTCAATTCCCCTGTTTTTTGCAAGGGATATAAGTTCTTCAAGTCCAAGGGAACCGTCCGAAAGCTTGGTATGACAATGTAAATCTCCTAACAAATTTATCCCCCTTTCACTAAAATTGGCATAATCAGCTTGAATTATGCAGATTTTCTGACAGCATTTTTTATCCTTTTAATTATACGCCCTTTTTACCTTTATTGCAATACAACTAAGGATTTCATTACAAAATTATTAACTGAATTGAAAAACTGAAATATTTTTCTCTTTTCCATATGGCATTTTTGTATTATAATGCTTATGTGATTCATCTAAAACATTAAAAAGCACTAATAAAGTTAAGTATACAGCTATGATTTGTTATATATTTATTTTTATAAATTTATACAAATGGTTATCAAAGATGATGTTTTTAATAAGTTTAACGGTAATTAAATTTCACAGGGAGATTTTCTTATTATGAGTGAAAAGATTTTAATCGGCATGAGCGGCGGGGTTGATTCCTCTGCGGCTGCGCTACTTTTAAAAAGACAGGGATATGAGGTTGCAGGAGTAACACTTGATTTACTTGATAGCAGCACCTTGCCTGATGATGCCGCAAGGGTTGCACATCAGATAGGAATCGAACACTATGTTTTAAATTTGAAAGATACATTCCGTCAAAAGGTCATGGAGCCATTTGCCGATGAGTATTTTAACGGTCGCACACCTAACCCCTGTGTTTTGTGTAACTGTGAGATAAAATTCGGAGCCATGCTGGACTTTGCACTGGAAAAAGGCTTTGACAAAATTGCCACAGGTCATTACGGCGAGATTATCACTGATGAAAAGGGTGTACATCTTAAAAAATCCTCTTCTCCTAAAGACCAAAGCTATTTTCTTTCTATGCTGACTCCTTTTCAGCTTTCTCATGCCATGTTTCCCCTTAACTCAATGACGAAAGATGAAACCCGTGCCCTTGCCAAAGAAGCGGGACTTTCCTCCGCTGAGAAAAAAGACAGCCAGGAAATCTGCTTTATTCCCGACAACGATTACGGAAGCTTCCTTACAAAGTTTACGGGCAGAACTCCCGAGGATGGAAACTTTGTTGACGAGAGCGGAAATATTCTTGGCAGACACAAGGGAATTATCCACTACACAATCGGTCAGCGAAAGGGACTTGGTGTAACTTTCGGAAAGCCCATGTTTGTAATCGGGATAAATCCCCATGAAAATACGGTAACCTTAGGCGAAAACGGCGCTCAGTATTCCTCAAAATTCATGGCGGACAGAGTAAACATAATAGAAAACGAATATGCCGACAAAACCTTTGAAGCTTTTGTAAAAATCCGCTGTCAGGCAAAGCCTGCAAAGGCGCTGGTAACTCTCAAGGATGACGGCACTATGACAGGAGAATTTATTGAACCTCAGCGCTCGGTAACACTCGGACAGCTTGCGGCAGTATATGCCGACGATTTTGTAGTTGCAGGCGGCAGAATTATTTCAGTTGAGAAATAAAACAGCAGGAAGATGTAAAATGAGTCTTCCTGCAAGACCGATTAAAGCTACAAAAAACGTCGGTTCTGCCCCTTTCTGTCGGTGTTTCAGCTTGGTTGACAAAACATTTGATTAGTAATATACTAAATTTGTTATAGGCGCATTTGCGCCATATAAGGGCTCGTAGCTCAGTTGGGAGAGTGCTACATTCGCATTGTAGAAGTCGAGGGTTCGAATCCCTTCGAGTCCACCACACCTGCGGTGGGCAATTCGCGCACCGCATTTTTTATTTTTTACAGTAAGATGCATGCGTTTGTAATTAACATCTATTTTGTCAACATTTCTGAAGGCTGAGTCTGGAAGCATTTCATGTTCTGGGCTCGGCTTTCGTTATACAAAAACCGCCCCTGTGCCCATTTGGACTTACAGGAGCGGTTTTTCTGTCTTTTAAAGCCATTTTCTGTGTTTGTAATATGCAACAAGAACCGCTATAATGGCGGCACTTACACCTATAAAAATGAAATATCCGTATTTCCAGTGAAGCTCCGGCATATTTACGAAATTCATGCCGTACCAGCCTACAAGCAGTGTAAGTGGCAGGAAAATTGCTGTAATAACGGTAAACACTTTCATCAAATCATTCTGCTGGATGGAAAGCTGCGACTGATAGGTTTCCTGCATATGGCTGACAATTTCCTGAAGACTGTAAACCTTATTTAAATATCTGTCCGTCCTTGCACCCAAAACCGTAAACCGCTTCACCGTTGACGGCTCAAAAATATCGTTGTCACTCAGCGCCATCTCGTCAAAGACTGCGTCTATCTGCTCATAATAACGCTTGAGCTTCAAAAGCTTTTGACGCTTTGCAAGTATTTCATCCATGGCGAAATCAAGTTTGCCTGACAAAAACTGGGTTATAGTATTGTTCATCTCTATTTCAAAGGAATCAAGATAATCCATGTCTCCCGAAAAAAGCTTCACAAAAAAGCGGCACAAAAGCTGCTGATTATTCAGAGCCTTTTCCTTTTGCAGATTTTCCACAAGCCGTGCACAGCTCTCTCTTGCACTCTCCTCTTTACAGAAAAAGAAAAGATCGTGCTCATCAATATATATGATAATTTTTGAAGCTATTCCGTCTTCACTCTTAATGTCGTACCAGTCAAAGGCAAGGAGATTGAAATCATCAAAGCTTTCAAAACTTTCAATCTGACTTTCTCCTATATAGTTAAAAGCTTTCGGCTCCATAAGAGGCGCCACTTCCGACATATTACTGAATAAAACCACCTTCAGCACAGTTTTCCCCTCCCTGATACTATGGATAAATTTTTCTTAATTTAATTATATTATTGCCTTTTTTACCTGTCAACTTATAGGCTCTTTACACAGATTATACCTACAAAACAACAAAAACCGCACTATTAAAAGTGCGGTTTTGCTTTTATATATTATTCCTCTGTCTTTGTTACGGCGATTCCAAGCTCTTCAAGCTGCTCTGTATCTACCGAAGAGGGACATTCCGTCATAGGCTCGCTGGCATTCTGAACCTTAGGGAATGCTACAACATCACGGAGAGTTTCGCACTGGAGCATCTGCATGACAAGTCTGTCAAGACCTATGCCGAAGCCGCCGTGAGGTGGTGCTCCGTATTTGAAAGCTTCAAGAAGGAAGCCAAACTTCTTGTGAGCCTCTTCTTTTGAAAGGCCGAGAAGGTCAAAAATTCTCTGCTGTAAATCAGGGTTGGTAATTCTGATTGAACCGCTTGAAAGCTCGATTCCGTTAAGAACAAGGTCATATGCCTTTGCACGAACCTTTGCCTTATCGGTTTCAAGATAATCAAGGCACTCGTCCATGGGAGCGGTGAAGGGATGATGCATTGCAACAAACTGCTGTAAATCCTCGTCCCAGTCAAAGAACGGGAACTCTGTAATCCAGAGAAGATTGTAACCCTTTCTCTCGATTTCAAGTCTGTTGGCAACTTCAAGGCGGAGTGCGCCGAGAACTGAAAGCACAAGGCTCTTTTTGGAGTCCGCTACAATAAGGATAACGTCCCCTGTTTCAGCGCCTGTTTTCTCCATAATCTTTGCCATTTCGTCCTCAGTCATGAACTTTGCAAAGGATGAAGTCATGCCGTCGGGAGTAAGTCTTGCCCATGCAAGTCCCTTTGCACCGATACCTCTTACATACTCGGTGAGCTTATCTATCTCTTTTCTTGTAAGCTTTGCAACGCCGTTCTTTGCATTAATTGCTCCTACGCTGCCGCCTGCTTCAACTGCTCCCTTAAATACGCCGAAACCGCAGTTTGCAGCAATATCTGTAAGGTCGCAAAGTTCCATGGCAAAACGTGTATCGGGCTTATCGGAACCGTAACGCTCCATTGCCTCTTTATATGTGAGTCTCGGAAGAGGAAGCTGAATATCAACATCGAGAGCCTCTTTGAAAACTCTCTTCATGAATCCCTCACCTACTGCAAGGACATCTTCCATATCCGCAAAGGACATTTCAAGGTCGATCTGTGTAAACTCAGGCTGACGGTCTGCACGAAGGTCCTCATCACGGAAGCATCTTGCAATCTGCATATATCTGTCAAAGCCTGCAACCATTGAAAGCTGCTTATAAAGCTGAGGTGACTGGGGAAGAGCGTAGAATGTACCCTTATGAATACGGCTTGGCACAAGGAAGTCTCTTGCTCCCTCGGGAGTTGACTTAATGAGCATGGGAGTTTCTATCTCAATAAATCCGTTCTCATCAAAGTAATCTCTTGCGATTTTTGTAATCTTATGGCGCATGAGAATATTTTTCTGAAGGTCGGGACGGCGCAAATCAAGATAACGATACTTAAGTCTTGTAAGCTCGGAAGTCTGACAGTTTTCCACAATTTCAAATGGAGGTGTTTCACTCTTTGCAAGGATTCTAAGCTCAGTTACCTCGATTTCAATTTCACCTGTGGGAATTTCAAGGTTCTTTGAGCTTCTCTCTCTTACAACGCCCTTTGCGCCGAGAACAAATTCGCTTCTGGCTGAAAACGCTTTATCGAAAACAGCTCTGTCCGTATTGTCGTCAAAAGCAAGCTGGACAATACCTGTTCTGTCTCTTAAGTCAATAAAGATAAGTGCGCCAAGGTCTCTCTGACGCTGAACCCAGCCGAATACTGTTACCTCTCTGCCAACATCCTTTGCGGTGAGAGTACCGCAGTAGTCGGTTCTTTTAAGTCCTGTTATAAATTCCATTATTTATTGCCTCCCATGAAAAGAGAATTTAAATCAATGCCGTCTGCAAACTCGATTCCGTCGCCAAGACCCTTTACAGCCTGCTGTACGGTTATGCCCATAAAGTCCTCGCCGAAAGTGTCAAGTCTTACGGTAACGCTCTCGCCTGTATCCATATCTTTAAGAGCTGCTTCGCCGCTTTCAATTTCTCTTGAACCTATTACGACGGTATATCTTGCATTAAGCTTATTTGCATATTTCATCTGTGCTTTGATTGAACGACCCGCCACATCATAAAGTGCTGTGAGTCCGTCGCCTCTTATATCAGAGGCAAGTTTTACTGCAAGGAGCTTTGCCTCTTCGTCGGCAGCGGCGATGAATATATCGCAGCGTTCATCTTCGGGCATAGGCGTCTGCTGTGATTTAAGCAAAAGCATAAGCCTTTCAATACCCATAGCGAAGCCGAGGGACGGAATGTGAGGTCCACCAAGCTCTTCTACAAGTCCGTCATAGCGTCCGCCGCCGCAGACAGTGCCCTGTGCGCCGATATCCTGTGACACAAACTCAAAAACGGTTCTTGTATAATAGTCAAGACCTCTTACGATTGTGGGGTCAACTTCATATTCAATATTCATTGCCTCAAGATACTTCTTGACCTTTTCAAAGTGCTCACGGCAGTCGTCGCAGATATAATCCAGAACTACTGGAGCCTTTGAAGCGATTTCAGAGCAAACGGGGCTCTTGCAGTCAAGTATACGCATAGGGTTGCGCTCAAGTCTTTCACGGCAGGTTTCGCACAAATCTTCCTCATTGCTCTTAAAGTAATCCTTTAATGCCTGCTGATATTTTGCACGGCACTGGGGACAGCCGATTGAGTTGATGAAAAGTTTTAATCCCTTTACTTCAAGGGTATCAAATACATCCTTTGCAAGAGCTATAACCTCTGCATCTGCTTCCGGCTCAGCAGCGCCTAAACATTCAACGCCGAACTGGTGGAACTCCCTGAGTCTGCCTGCCTGTGGCTTTTCATAGCGATAGCAGGATGTAAGATAGCAAACCTTTACGGGAAGGGGCTCATTGTGAAGTCCGTGCTCCAAAAAAGCTCTTACTGCACCGGCAGTTCCCTCAGGACGCAGTGTAATTGAACGGTCACCCTTATCGGTAAAAGTGTACATCTCTTTCTGTACAACGTCCGTTGTATCGCCCACGGAACGCTGGAAAAGCTCCGTATGCTCAAATACGGGAGTTCTTATTTCTCTGAATCCAAAACGCTTTGCGGCATCCAGCATAACGCTTTCAACATACTGCTGTTTATAACTTTCCGCAGGAAGCAAATCCTGGGTTCCTCTTATTGCTTTTGTAAGCAGTGCCATAAAATCATCCCTTTTCTTTAGTAATCAAATAAAAATAAAAACAAAACCTCCGTCCCGGCTAAGGGACGAAGGTACATTTCTCCGTGGTGCCACCCTTTTTGAGCTTTTTATAAAGCTCCACTTTATCCTTTAACGCAGGAAACGTCGCAATGCGATAGACTCCGAGGTGTCTTTCAAAAAACACTCACCTTAGGCGCTCACAGCAAAATGCACCATTCTCTGAAAGGTTTTATTTATCTACTCTTCCCCATCAACGTCAGTTATATAATTTATGACTTGGGATTTACTATATCACGCCAGTCAAGGTCGCCCCTGTCAAGGCTGTGTATAAGTGCTTCCGCAGTAGCTATATTTGTAGCAACAGGTATATTATGAACGTCGCAAAGTCTTAAAAGGCTTGCTTCGTCAGGCTCTCCCGCCTTGGGATTAAGCGGGTCACGGAAGAAAAGGAGCAAATCTATTTCGTTGCACGCAATTCTTGCAGAAATCTGCTGGTCACCGCCCTGTGAACCGCTGAGGAATTTCTGTATTTCAAGTCCGGTTGCTTCGGATACCATCTTACCGGTTGTTCCTGTTGCGCAAAGCTTATGTCTGCTCAAAACTCCGCAGTATGCAATACAAAACTGAACCATCAATTCTTTCTTTGCATCGTGTGCCGTTATAGCAATATTCATACTCTATCCCCTCCAATTATTGATTTTTTTCACTAATTCAACTAATAATATCATGTTTTTCATATTTTTTCAAGTCTTTTAAGGGGCAAATCTTCGCCTTCAAGTCTTTTCATTATTCTTTCAACTGCTGCAAACATCTTTGACCTTTTCGGAATTGCCCTGCCGTACATGGAAAGCTGCGATGCATCAGCACTGAACGGCACTATTCCTCTGAGCTGAACTCCGGCTCCGTCTATTACTGCATCTATATCGAGATTTGCTCCGTGCTTTGTCTCCCAGCAGTCAAATTTATTGAGAATAAGATATATTTCGGGTATTTCCATTTCAAAAAGTCTGTCCGCAGCGGCATGACAGCTTCTTATGCTTACCGTTTCAGCCGCAGCAACTAAAAGAGCCATATCTGCATTGGCAGCAGCCAATCTAAATCCTCTGCCCGTACCGGCAGGAGCATCAATTAAAATATAATCGAAGCTGTCCTCGTAACTGAGCAAAACTTCCCGGAAAGCTTCCGGGGTGAATCTGTCATCCCATGACAGCGGCGCTGCCAAAAGAGAACAAAAAGGCGTAATTTCAGTGACGGCGTCCTCACAGCGGCAGGCTCCGCATATTACGTCGCCCCAGTTATACAGCACTTTCTCCTGAACGCCCAGCATAATATCAAGACTTCCAAGTCCGCTGTCACAGTCCAGTAAAAGCACTTTCTTACCCATACCGGTCATCACTCCGGCAAGAACTGTGCAAAGGGTGGATTTTCCCGTTCCGCCCTTACCGGAAACAACTGCTATTTTTTTCGCCATTTCAGCACCGCCCCATATATTTTATAAATCCAAAAGGGTTATCGCTTTATCAGTATAAAAGCTGACCTACCTGCTGAGGAGCTTCGATACTGGAAGTATCATTAAAATATGCGTCATATATAGCCTTTGCAACTTTAGCAGTGTAAGAACTGTTCTTTGCATCCTCGATTGAAACGGCAATTGCAATTTCAGGATCGTCATAGGGAGCAAAAGTTATAAGGAAACAGTTTGTCTGCTTTTGAAGCTTGCCGTCCTTCTGAGCGTAAACTTCAGCAGTACCTGTTTTACAGGCGATTTTTGGCTCGTAATTGTCAAGATATACATGAGTAGCACTGCCTGTATACTCAGAAACAAGGGACATACCCTCTTTTATTATTCCGAGGTTCTGCTGTGAAAATCCGGTTTCAAGGGCAACCTGAGGCTGCTTATCGAGAATTGTAGAGCTGTAATCATAGCTCTTTACGCTCTTTACAATATGTGGAACATATCTTGTGCCGCCGTTTGCAATGGTGGCGCAGTATGTTGCAAGCTGAATAGGTGTAACAAGAGTATCGGACTGACCGATTGAAGCCTGTACGGTATCACCGACCATCCACTGTGCGCCCGCATGGTTCTGGGCAAATTCTTCGGGATTTGCAACCATACCTGAAACCTCAGGAAGCTCTATTCCTGTTTTCTGTCCGAATCCCATTTTTGAAGCGTAGTAATTAATTTTATCTATACCCAGCTGATAACCTGTCTCATAGAAAAATACGTTACAGGAGTGCTCAAGAGCATGGACAACATTTATATTGCCGTTATTTTCAAGGCAGTAGAACTGATTGGGGAAACGCCAATATGAGCCGTTGCAATGGAATGTGGTATCTTTTGTTATAATACCCTCTTCGAGTCCAGCAAGACCGATAAGAGGCTTGAATGTTGAACCGGGGGCATAGGCACTGAGCAGTGCTCTGTTCCAAAGGGGTGCACCCGGATCACTGTTGAGTTTTGCTGCGTTTTCACTGTATGTTGAAATATCAAATGTGGGATATGAAGTACAGGCAAGGACTTCACCTGTATGAACATCCATAACCACGGCAGAACCTGCCGAATTTGAATATCCCTTTGATTTAAGATCCTCAACTACTTCGGCAAGAGCTTTATTTGCAGCTTCCTGAAGCGGTTTTGACAGTGTGAGAACAATTGTGTTTCCCTGCACAGGATCTTTGGTATACTTAACGGATACATTGCCGTCCTTATCGGTTGTGACAGTCTTTTGACCGTTTTCGCCACGGAGATATTCCTCCATGACTGCTTCAATTCCGTCCTTACCCACAAGGTCATCCATTTTATAGCCTTTTTCTTTAAGCTCCGCATACTCGTCAGCATCAATTGCGCCGACTCTGCCTATTACATGAGGGGCAAGGGTTCCGTCAACATATTCTCTGTAAGGAACTACTTCAACATCTACACCTTTATAGAAAGTGCTGTTCTCCTTAACCTTTGAAACAGTCTCTGTAGAAACGTCCTCTGCAAAAGTATAGGGATTGCTTACGGAAAAGAGATTTTTCGCCATGCCGTAACATACCGAAGCTATGTTTCTGGCCTCTTCCTGACTGTACTTCTGGAGGGAATACTTTTCTATAAGTCCGTCAAAACAGTCCTGAGCCGTAGCATAATCGTTAAGGTGAAGCATTTCCTTGGACTTAAGATATTCTATATCGGTTTCGGAATCTTCTTTATATGCTATTTTGCCGTCCGAACCGAACACAAGGGGAAGAGTGTCATTCCATTCTTCACCCTGAGTTTTCATAAGATTTATAAGTGAAAGTATAATTTCATTGCGGCTTTCCTGTTCCTCAGAGGACGGAAAATAAGCTGCGTCAAAAACAAGGGAATTACCCTGACGATTTACAACAAGGGGACTTCCGTTTCTGTCAAGGATTTCGCCTCTCGCAGCTTCAACCTCTACATTCCTTCTTACAGTGGAATTTGCCGCCTGAGCATATGTTTCATAATCAATAACCTGAACGCCTATCATGCGTCCAGCAAATACAAGAAACGAGGAAAGGATTATTCCTACCAAAATATAAAGTCTGAGCTTTAAATTGGCTTTACCTTTGATTTTCATGGGCACCTCCAAGTGCTATTCCTCTTCCTGGGTGTCAATGCCTATGGGCTCACGGCGCAGGGCTTTTGCCACGGCTCTGACAGGAAAATACATTACAGGAAGAAATACAAGTGTGTACGCTACCGACGGCAGATAAACTCTCCACAGCGGGAAAAATGCGCCGTCAATTCTGGCGAATACAAAGTAAAACAGCCAGAAAACAACATTGTGTATAAGTGTTATTCCTCCGCAAAGACAAAGTGCCGCCATAAAATTATTTCTCATCATGTAGCGCACAAGAAATCCGCAGAGAAATCCTGCTATCATCAGCACTACTGCATGATACCCCTGTCCTCGTGCCGCAATGAAATCCCAGAGTGCACCGGCAAAAAGCCCCGCAACGGCACCCCAGGTTTCCCTCTCAAACATTCCTACGCATATAACCGCTGGAATCAGAATGTACGCATTTACACCGAAAATTTCAGGTATTCCTACTTTGCTGCTCTGAAGAAGAAAACAGCAAAATATAAATACAAGGGAGAGAGCACGTCTTATAATTAAGTTTTTATTTTCTCTAAGATATAACATGGATGATGCTCCAAACCGGACGGTCTATATCCGTCTTTATTCTGCCGAACTTTCTCCGTCCGTTGTTATGCCCTGACCTTCAAACTCGGTTATTACAAAAACCGCATCGAGCTTTGAAACATCAACGCCGGGCTTTATAACGGCATAGGAGGAAATATCGTGGGTGTTATCCTTGATTTCAGTAACTGTTCCTATAATAAGGTCACGGGGATAAACTCCGCCGATACCGGAGGTGGAAACAATACCGCCTGTTGCTATTGCTGTTTCACTTTCGATTCCCGAAAGCTTTATAAGTCCCTGAAGTGCAAGTTCAGTATCACCTGAGGCGAATCCGCTTTCACCTGTTCTGATTTCATATGCACCTACACTTACCTGCGGGTCAAGAATCGTTTTTACAACGGAATATGTGGGAGCTGTTTTGACTACAACGCCTACAAGATATTCTCCGGAAATAACAGGATCATTTACGGCTATTCCGTCCTTTGTGCCTTTATTTATAACAAAGGAATAAAACATATCCGCCGTATCACGGCTTATAACTCTGGCAGATGAAAATACAAAGTCGCTGTGCTCTTCCTTTACTCCTAAGAACTCTTCATAATTGAGATTTTCTTTAAGAGTCTTTTCGTAGTCCACAAGCTGCTTTTGATATTCTTCGACCTGCTTCTGAAGTTCTTCAACCTGTTTTTTATATGTTCCGGCAGATACAAAACCGCCGCCTATTTCCCCTATCTTTTCCGACACAAAAGCCGAAAGCCTCTGCACAGGCCCGAATACCGTTCCCAGTGCAGAGGACAAAACAGATGTGCCGTTATGCGAGGCCGCTGCCGCAACAGACGCCACTACGACGACCGCTAAAACGGCTGCAAGCACTTTAAGACGGGTACTGCGGAAAAATTCACGCATAACTATCCCTCACGGTACATTATTTTATTTTCAGCAGAATATTTTATGCTCTGCTGTCAAAGTTCTTGTTTGAAGTAAGGCTGAGCATATCCTTTTCAAGGCATTTGCCTGTGCCGTCAACAACACAGTCAAGGGGATTCTCAGCAACGTGAACAGGCATCTTTGTCTCTTCGGAAATGAGCTTGTCAAGTCCTCTGAGGAGAGCTCCGCCGCCTGTAAGCATAATGCCGTGGTCGATAATATCAGCTGAAAGCTCGGGAGGAGTTTTCTCAAGAGTTGAGCGGATTGCATCGAGAACCTGATTTACCGGATCTGCAAGAGCCTCACGGATTTCCTCTGCTGAAATCTCAATATTCTTGGGAAGTCCATCCATAAGGTTACGTCCTTTGACGTCCATTGCGCCCTCACCCTCATAGGGATATGCGGAACCGATCTTTATCTTGATATCCTCTGCTGTTCTTTCACCGATAAGCAGATTATACTTTTTCTTGATGTAGGAAATGATTGCCTCGTCGAAATCGTCGCCGGCAACTCTTGCAGAGCAGGATGTTACTATGTCACCGAGAGAAATAACGGCAACTTCAGCGGTACCGCCGCCGATATCTACAACCATGCTTCCGGTAGCTTCTGCGACGGGAAGACCTGCACCGATAGCTGCTGCCATGGGCTCTTTGATAAGGCTTACATATTTTGCGCCTGCGCTTCTTGCGGCATCATGAACAGCACGCTTCTCAACGCCTGTTACGCCTGAAGGCATACAGATCATAACTCTCGCCTTGCTGAAGGGAGATGTGCTTATTGCACGGCGAATGAAAGCTTTAAGCATGTCTGATGTCATATCGAAATCTGCGATAACTCCGTCTTTAAGGGGACGCTTTGCAATAATTGAACCGGGTGTACGGCCGATCATCTCTTTAGCCTCTGTTCCAACCGCAACAACACGGGGAGGATTTGAGCGAACGTCAACCGCAACAACTGAGGGCTCTCTTATAACAATACCTTTTCCTTTTACAAAAACAAGAGTATTCGCAGTACCAAGGTCAATTCCTATGTCCTGAGAAAACAACATTTTATTAACTCCTTTCACTTCGGGTTTAAGTACGAAACCCCATAACTGCATTTTTGACAATAACACATGTTATTATAACCCACAACCAAGGGTTTCTCAACAGTTTAAGCAAAATTGAAACTAATTTTTTACTTTTTATTTAAAAAAATCTGCCTTTTTTTGCTTTTTTACACTGTATTCGGCTTAAATCCCGCATATTTTTACATATCATAGATATTCATTTATAAATCATTTCCGTAAGAAACAATTATACAATTCCCTTTTCAGAGAATATTCCCGCTTTTTTCAGAACCCTTGCCGTCTGTGCGGCAGGAAGTCCCATAACGGAGAAAAAGTCTCCGTCAATTCTCTTTACGAGAACGCTTCCAAGTCCCTGTATACCGTAAGCTCCCGCTTTATCCATAGGCTCTCCGGTTTCAACGTACCTTCTGCACATTTCTTCCGTAAGAGGATAAAACTCCACCTTTGTTTCGTTTACAAAGACCTCTTCAAAATTTTCATTTTTTACGCAGACGCCTGTGTATACGCTGTGAGTTTTGCCTGAAAGCTTCAAAAGCATACACAGGGCATCGCTTTTATTTTTGGGTTTTCCTAAAATCTCGCCGTCCGATGCCACAACGGTATCGGAACCCATAACGGTAAAATCACTCTTTCCGCTTTCTCTGAGTTTTTGGAAAGCTGCAAGGGCTTTTCTCTTTGCAAGTATTCCTGCGGCATCCTCCGGCTTTGTTTCAAAGGGAAGCTCTTCGCTGCATCCGAAAGCTTTGACGGTGAAGGAATACCCCATATTTTCCAGTATCTCTTTTCTTCTGGGAGAACCGGACGCTAATATAAGTTCCATTTTATCGCCGCCTTACTTTCTGCCCGTAGAACCGAATCCGCCGTCGCCTCTGTCCGTTTCCTCAAGGCTGTCAACGACAACTGTATCTGACAGAGATACAGGCATCAGAACCATCTGGGCTATTCTCTCCCCCGGCTCGATTGTATAGCTTTCTGAAATCTGATTTATTACTCCGACTTTTATTTCTCCACGGTAGTCGCTGTCCACAACACCCACAGAGTTTAAAAGTCCTATGCCGTGCTTTATGGAAAGCCCGCTCCTGGGGAAAATGAAAAGTCCGAAACCCTTTGGAATCTCGGCAGCTATTCCCGTGGGAATAAGTGCGGTTTCGCCGCCTTTAAGGGTAATGCTTTCATCCATACAGGCGCACAAATCCATACCTGCGCTGCCCTCAGTTGCACGAACAGGTACAACCGCTTTTTCACTGAGTTTTTTTATCTTTATAATTTCCAAATTATTCTACACCTCTGTAATAAAGTCCTCGGGTAAATTCGCCTTTGGGCTTTTCGCCTTTTTCATAAGCTAAAAGCACCTGCTCCGCCTCTTCCCTTGTTTCGTCGGTAAAACGGAACATTCTGAAATCCACATTGGATATTTCACGGAGTCTGTCGCCCATATAAAGGGGACGTGAATTGAGCAGCTCACTGCATCCGAAACTGCACATTACAGGGAACGATGTTCCCTTTCTGTCCGTAATCATACCGTGACCGCCGCATTTGTCGCATTTTACTTTTCCGTTTGCTGCGGGACAGTTTCTTGTGAGCATCAGCGGAAGTCTGCCGTAGACTATTATGCCTCTGGGCATTTCGCCCCCTGCCTCTCCGATAGCTCCGAGAGTCATTTCAAAGGACATAACGCAGGACGAAACTCCCATTTTCTGAATCTCTTCAATGCTCAGCGTATTCATTATATTAAGTCCGAAATCGCCGTATACCTTAAATCCGGCTTCACGGGCAAGACGTACCGAACCGATATTTCCGCACAGAGCGTTTTTTACTCCCCCTGCAAAAGCTTCGGAAAGCATACTCTTTACCGTCTGTTCCTTGCCGAACATTCCTCTGGGGACTTCTACGCCTAAACGGACAGAGCCAATCTTTTCGAGTCCCTCACGCCATTTTTGAAGGGGCACAAAAACAAGACTTCCCTTTTCTTCGAGAACCTTTTTGGGAATCTGGAAGGGAGAAGCAAAACGGTAAATATTTCTCACTTTTCCCGACATATGGGGAGAAATGGAAATATCATGACTTTCAAAGGGAACGGGATTTATTTTTCCCAGCTCCTCTTCCAGTTTTTGGAGTCCCTCACGGCGAAGATTATTTATAGCCGATGCAGGAAGTGCAATTTCTCCCTCAATTTCAGCATCTATATGGGTACAGTAAAAGGGGGTGCCCCCCGTTTTATTAAGACGCTCTTTTACTTCTTCTTCACTTGTAGCTCTCTTCAAAGCTTTTTCGCAAAGGCTCTCATCGGTTACAAAAACGGTTTTGCCCTTTGCCTTTACGGCAAGGCTCATATTTTCGCCCTCTGCCGCATAAAATGACATCTCACAGCCTATAAGGGGCACTTCTTTATGGTACAGGTTTTCGAGAGCAGAAAGCACTCCCTTTGCGGCGGTGACATCGTCCTTTTCCCTTTTGCCGAACATCTCTTTTCCTCTGTGTCCGGTAAAATATCCGTCAGTAAAGCCGGAACGGGAAAAAACACTTCTGAGCCGCTCTTTTCGGTCAAAATTGTAATTGCCCTCCAATGAGCTTTTGCAGCTTTCCACCGCTGCGGCAACATATTCGGGACGCTTCATTCTGCCCTCTATTTTAAAGGAGGTCACTCCCGCTGCCGAAAGGTCGTTAAGATGCTCTATAATCGACAAATCCTTTAAGCTTAAATCGCTGCCGGTACCTCCGTTAGCTGTGAAAGGCAGACGGCAGGGCTGGGCGCAAAGTCCTCTGTTTCCGCTTCTGCCTCCTAAAACTGCGCTTAAATAGCACTGTCCGGAAACACACATGCAAAGAGCTCCGTGTACAAACACTTCCAGCTCTGCTTTGCACTGAGATGCTATTTCCTTTATCTCTTCAAGGCTCATCTCACGGGCAAGAACCACCCTTTTAAAGCCCATATCTTCCAGTTCACGCACTCCTGAAAGAGTGTGCACCGACATCTGGGTAGAGCCGTGCAAAGGCATATCCGGAGCACATTTTCTTGCAAGAGCCGCAACGCCTAAATCTTGTACGATAAAAGCGTCAACTCCCGCAAGGCAGCCTTCTTCTATTGCCTTTTCAGCATTTTTTAGTTCCCTGTCCCCTACAAGGGTGTTTATTGCAAGATATACTTTTACACCCCTTACATGACAGTAGGAAACTCCCTGTTTAAGCTCCTCAAAAGAAAAATTGGCGGCATTCTTTCTTGCACTGAGCTCCTTGCCGCCTAAATAAACTGCATTGGCTCCGCATCTGACCGCAGCAACAAGAGCTTCCATGGAACCTGCCGGAGCTAAAATTTCGCCTTTTATCATTTATCTTTTTCCCTCTGCGGCAAGCTTTGCCTGAAGCTTCTGCACTTCACGGCTGAGCCTTTCCACCTCCCGGCGGGCAACCTCCACTTCCATACGTGCCCGTGCGGAATCCTCAAGGTAATCCTTTATCTGTCCTCTCAGGTTATCTGCACTCTTCTCAGCCTTTTTGTACATATCACAGTACTCGAGAGCTGTGAGCACAGCCGCCTGTGTTACTGAAATGCCTGAGTTATCGTTTAAAATATCAGTTATTTTTTCATTGAGCTCATCGCCGAGAGCTGCTGTATATTCAACGCTGTCATCGGTAAGAATAGAATATTCAGACCCGCCAATAGTAAGTTTGACCTTATTCTTTTCCATTTCTGCACCCCGTTTTTTCTAAAGATGTATATACACCGTTATTATACAATATAAATCCGCCTTTATAAAGGGTTTTTTACGCTATTTTAAACGAATAATGCTGATTTTCGTCACAAATGACTAATATTATGTAACTTATGCTCAATTGTTAAAGTACAATTTCGTTATATTACCATTTCCTTTACTGTTGAAAATACCTGGTTTTTAGTATAAAATATATAATATCTTTTAGATAAACGCACTTTTTTACACTAACTTTTGGAGGAATTGTATGAATTACTCATTATCTAAAGCTCAAATGTCAGAGCTTATACAGCAGAAGCTTTCACATCTGTTCGGAGTTTCCGCAAAAGAGGCAAGCTACGACCAGTTCTATAAAGCTCTTGCAACAATCATAAAGGACATGATGAATACCGGCAGAAGCGAATTTGATAAAAAGGCTATAAACGGCAGCGGAAAGCACGTTTACTACCTTTGCATGGAATTCCTTATGGGCCGTTCTCTTAAAAACAACCTTTACAATTTAGGCCTTACAAAAACTGCTGAGGAGGCTCTTAAGGATTTCGGAATCACTCTTGAAAATCTTTATGAAAGCGAGCCCGATGCAGGTCTCGGAAACGGCGGTCTCGGCAGACTTGCCGCCTGCTACCTTGACGGCCTTGCATCTCAGGGCTACCGTGCAACAGGATATTCCATCCTCTACGAATACGGCATTTTCAAGCAGAAAATCGTTGACGGCTGGCAGACCGAGCTTCCCGACTCATGGCTTCCCGGCGGCGACATCTGGCTTGTTCCCAAAGAGGAATGTTCAATTGAAGTACGCTTCGGCGGCAGAGTAAACGACGGCTGGGACGGCTCCTACCACTATGTTGAGCACACAGACTACACAAGCGTATACGCTGTTCCCAATGATATGTATGTTTCCGGCAAGGACGGCAAGGGCATCAGCGTTCTCAGACTCTGGCAGTCAAAGGCTCCCGGCTTTGACATGAACCTTTTCAATCAGGGCGATTATATGCGTGCAATGGAACGCACCGCCATGGCTGAGGTCATAAGCAAGGTTCTCTATCCTTCCGACAATCATCCCGAAGGAAAGAGCCTGCGTCTTCGTCAGCAGTATTTCCTTGTTTCTGCCTCCGTTCAGGACATCGTTCACCGTCATCTGCGTGAGTACGGCACGATGGATAATTTTGCCGACAAAGTTGCAATCCACGTAAACGATACACATCCCACAATGGCTATTCCCGAGCTCATGAGAATACTCCTTGACGAGTGCGGATACGGTTGGGATGAGGCATGGAAAGTTGTCACAAGCACTATCGCCTACACTAACCATACAGTTATGAGCGAGGCTCTCGAGTGCTGGCCTGAGGACCTTATCCGCACAATGCTTCCGAGAATTTATCAGATTACAAAGGAAATCGACAACCGTCTGAGAAAATTCATCTGGGACAGCACAGGCAAAGCCGATGCAGTTGAGAAAATGGCAGTTATTTCAAACGGAGTTGTACGCATGGCAAACCTCTGCGTAGCTTCATGCCACAGCGTAAACGGAGTTTCCGCTCTTCACAGTCAGATTCTCAAAGACACCGTTTTCAAAGAGTATTACTCACTTTTCCCCGCAAAGTTCAAAAACGTTACAAACGGTATTGCTCACCGCCGCTGGCTGTGTCAGTCAAATCCCCGTCTTGACTCATTCCTTTCAGAGCTTCTCAATGCGGATTTCTCCCACGATGCCGCTGCTCTTTCAAAACTTGCCGCCTATAAGGACGACAAAGCTGTGCTCAAAGAGCTTGAGAAAATAAAGACTGAAAACAAAAAGGATTTTGCAAAGCTTGTCAAAAAGACAAACGGCATAGATATCGACCCCGAATCAATTTTTGACGTTCAGGTAAAGCGTCTTCACGAGTATAAGCGTCAGAACCTCAACGCTCTCAACATCTTGGCTCAGTATCTTGCAATAAAGGCAAATCCAAACGGAAACTTTGTACCGAAAACCTATATCTTCGGCGCAAAGGCAGCTCCCGGATACTTCATGGCAAAGAAGATAATCAACCTTATCTGCTCCATTGCCGACCTTGTAAACAATGACCCCGACATTAAAGGCAGACTCAAAGTCGTATACATGGAGGACTACAACGTAACTCTTGCTGAAAAGCTTATGCCGGCAGCGGATATAAGCGAGCAGATTTCCCTTGCGGGAACTGAGGCAAGCGGTACAGGCAACATGAAGCTTATGCTCAACGGCGCAATCACTCTGGGAACTCTCGACGGAGCAAACGTTGAGATTCACGAGGCTGTGGGCGACGAGAACATCTTCCTTTTCGGCATGACAACACCGGAAGCACAGGAGCTCAAACGCATGGGATATCATCCCGAACAGTATTATCACAACAATCCCGAGCTTCACAGAATCCTCGATATGATTAACTCCGACATTGCAGGCAAGGCTTTCCGTGAAGTAGGTTTTGCACTTATCAACAGCGATCCTTACATGGCTCTTGCCGATTACTCCGATTATCGCCGTGTTCAGGAGCACATTTCCGAGGTCTGGAAGGACAGAGAAACCTGGAACAGAATGTCCCTTATGAACATTGCAGGAGCAGGCAGATTTGCAGCAGACAGAGCTGTCAAGGAGTATGCAGATAACATCTGGTTTACCTCTCCCGTAGAATAATAAATATGATTTGAGTTTACAAAATCTGCACCACTGACATAAATGTGGATTTATGGTAAAATAAAAATCAACCGGGGCGAAGCTTCACGGCTTGGCCCCTTATTTTTGACAACAGGTGATTTTAATGAGCAATATCCCCTTTAATTCCCGTGATATAAAATATAAATATCCTTTCGGAGCTTTAAGCTGCGGCACAGAAGTAACTTTGAGAATAAATCTTCCCAGATACTTTCAGTGCAGCTATGCATTTCTTGTTATCCACCGTGACGACCTGTATCAGCCCCACTGTATCCAAATGGAGTGGAACGGCATGGACGGCGACGACCACGAGTGGTGGAAAATAGTCTACACTCTTCCCGAAACCTCCGGTCTTTACTGGTATCACTTTGAATATGAAACACCATACGGCAGAAGCTGTATTTTCAACAGCGGAAGCGGCATAGGAAGAATCGGCGGAGTAAGCGCAGATTTTCAGCTCACCGTTTATTCAAAGGATTTTGCTGTCCCCCAGTGGCTTCAGGGCGGGATTATCTATCAGATTTTCCCCGACAGATTTGCAAAATCGGGAACTCCTAAAAAGGATGTGCCCTCAGACAGGATTATCCGTGACTCTTGGGGCGAAGAGCCTTACTGGAAGCCCAATGAACAGGGTAAAATTTTAAACAATGACTTTTTCTGCGGAGACCTGAAGGGAATAGAAGAGCATCTTTACAGGCTCAAAGAACTGGGAGTCACCTGCCTTTATCTCAACCCCATTTTCAGAGCCTACTCAAATCACCGCTACGATACGGGAGATTATTCTCAGATTGATCCACTCCTCGGAAGTGAAGAGGACTTTAAAAGTCTGTGCAAGGCTGCGGAGAAGCTGGGCATAAAGGTAATTCTTGACGGAGTTTTCAGCCACACGGGAGACGACAGCATATATTTCAACAAATACGGTCATTATGGTGAAAGCGGAGCGTACCGTGACAAGAACAGCCCATATTATCAGTGGTACAAGTTTAGATTTTGGCCCAATGACTACCAGTCCTGGTGGGGAATCGAAACTCTGCCGGAAGTAAAAGAGGACTGCCCTGAATTTATAGATTTCATAACGGGAGAAAACGGCATTGTCCGCAAATGGCTCCGACTCGGAGCTTCCGGATGGCGTCTTGATGTTGCCGACGAGCTTCCGGATGTATTCCTCGATTCACTGCGAAAAGCCGCAAAGGAAGAAAAAAGCGATGCCCTGGTTTTAGGCGAAGTATGGGAGGACGCTTCAAATAAATATGCGTATTCAAGCCGCAGACGATATCTTTTGGGAAAACAGCTTGACAGCGTTATGAACTACCCCTTTGCGGGAGCCATACTTCATTATCTGAGAAGCGGCAATGCAGATTATTTTGCCCAGTCAATTATGACAATTCTCGAAAACTATCCTCCGCAGGTTATAAACATCCTCATGAACCACATAGGCACTCACGACACTGTAAGAGCTATTACACTCCTTGCGGGAGAGCAGTGCCGTGGAGGTGACAGGCAGTGGCAAAGCGGTAGAAAGCTTTCTGAGCTCCAATATGAACAGGGTATACGCCTTATGAAAATGGCATCGGCAATTCAGTATACCCTCCCCGGTGTTCCGTCCCTTTATTACGGCGACGAAGCGGGAATGGAAGGCTATCAGGATCCCTTTAACAGAGGCTGCTACCCATGGGGAAAAGAAAACAAGGAGCTTCTCAACTGGTATAAGCTTTTAGGCAGAATAAGAAATGCATGTCCCGCCCTTAAAGACGGAAATTTTGAATCCATTTCATCGGGCAACAAATGCGTTGCTTTTTCGAGAGAGAAAGGCGAAGACGGAATACTTACCATCATTAACCGCAACGACTATACCCTTAACTTTATTTTCCCGTCTCAGTGGCAGTGCAGCGAATGTCTTACGGGAATCGAAGCACAATATAACTACATCGACATGCCGCCTATGAGTGCAGCGATTTTTGGAAAAGGTCAGTGGGTTGAAGAGCTTATAGAGGAGCTTTGCTCGGAAAAATAAAAAATTTTCATTTGTTACCCGAGGTAACCTATTGCTTGTTACCTTGGGTAATGTGCTATGTTGACCTCAAGGAGGTGAAATCTATGTCAAAATATTCAAGCGGAGAGATTGCCGCACTGTGTAATGTATCGGTTCGCACTGTGCAGTACTACGACCGTCAGAATCTTCTCAAGCCCTCGGAAATCTCAGAGGGAGGCAGAAGACTTTACTCTGAGGAAGACGTAAAAAAGCTGAGACTTATATGTATGTTTCGCTCCCTCGGACTTTCTCTGAGCTGTATTAAAGAGATTGTGGAAAACGGCAACGGAAACGAAATCCTTTTAACTCTTTTGGAGGAACAGGAGCATAGGCTCAGCGGAGAGATTTCCGAACTGCAAAAGCAGAAAGATGCAGTTGAATCGGTTAAAAAGGATATTAAAGAGTGCGGTTTTCTCACTGTCAATTCATCACAGGACATAGAGCACAGAATGAAAAGCAAAAAAACTTTAGGTAAGGTACACGGCATAATGCTGGCAGTAGGCATTATTATGGACATTCTCGAAATAATCGGTCTTATTCACTGGATAAGAACAGGAGATTTTCTTCCCTTTGTTCTGCTTCTGCCCTTTATTATAGCCATGGGAACAGCCATTACCGCCATGTACTATAAGGCAACATCTTATATCTGCCCACACTGCAAAACTGTTTTCAAACCGAAGCTTAAATATTTTCTGTTTTCTGACCATACTCCCAAAACACGAAAGCTTACCTGTCCCCACTGCGGAAAGAGAGACTTTTGTGTAGAGACAGGTTCAAAAGTCGCAAATTCAGAAAAGTAAACTGTGAAATAAAACGCCAGTTCCCCTGCCGGATAAAATCCAAAGCAGAGGAACTGGTGTTTGTTTGAAGGTAATTATAATTGGGTTTTAAATATTGGGCATATTTGCGCTGGGCATCATAAGGATTTTACCTGTGCCTCTGTAAACGTTTACAAGGCCTTCACCGGAAGCTGCTGAACCGATAAGGGTTTTACCTGAACGCTCAACGGTGAAATTAAGTCCTGCGCTCCATGCAAGAGCAAGATTTCCGTCAATCTTTACTACGTCGTTTTCAAGGGTTATCTCGATAAGCTCCTCTTTGGGACAGTCGGATTCAATGCAGAATACTCCGTTTCCGTTAAGGCTGAGATTGAAAAGTCCCTCATTTCCCGCAACAGCTGATGAAAGATTGCTTCTCATAACTGTTTTATGCTTGAGGTTTGAATCACAGGCAAGGAAAAGTCCGTCATCAAGAACTACGCTTCCGCCCCATTCGGCAGTATCAAGGAGAATAAGATGTTTATATGTAGGCTCAAGAACCAATGTGCCGTTGCCTTTGTACTCCGGCTTTATAGCTGATTCCTTGGTAACAGCTCCTCTGAACGCTTTTGACAGCAAATCTCCTGCACCTTTGATACCCGTAGTTGCACTCACATTTCCCACTGACCACTGCATTGCGCCTGCCTGTACGGTAACGCTTGCAACAGATACATTACAGATAAGCTGACGCTTTCTGATGTTCATCTTTGAAGAATAATAAGCTGTTACGGCGCCTCTTGGCATAACGCTCAGATCACGCTGCCACTCTGCAATAGCAAAGGGGCCCTTCTGGTCGATAACCTTAACATCATCGTTATCCGTAAAATTTGAAATTCTGTACATTTAAATCATTCCTTTCAAGAATATATATTAAATTTATTTTAAATTAAGACTTACAGAAAGCGGAAAATGATCGCTGGGATAAACTCCGTTATAGGTGGTCTGCACTACTTTATATTCGTTTACCGTAAAGCCGTTTTTAGAGACCATTACATAATCTATGCAGTCTCTGTCGAGAGCCTTTCCCCAGTTTTGATAAGTTGCACTGGTCATGGTCTTTTCCGTAAGATATTTTACATCGTCAAAGCTTTCCCGTGCACTGCGGTAAGTTGACGAATCCTCAGTAGCGTTTAAATCTCCCATGAGTATGGACGGCATACCGCCGAATTCCTCAATTTTATCAAGGACAACTTTTATTCCGTTAATGCGTGCTTTATCGCTCACATGGTCAAGATGTGTATTAAACAGCGCAAACTCCTTGCCGCTGTCATTTTCTTTTAAGATGACATAACTGCAAATACGGTAGCAGGCTGCTCCCCAGTCCTTACTCATTTCATCAGGAGTTTCCGAAAGCCAGAAGGAACCTTTATCCACTAAAGTATATAAATCCTTTCTGTAAAAAACCGGGCACCCTTCTGCATTTACGGACTTATCACGGTATGTGATTACAGAATCATATTCGGGAAGAGATTCACACAGATAGGGATACTGATATTTTGTGCACTCCTGAAAGCCGATAATTCCCGGATACTCAGACTGAATATTTTTCATAATGAGATCGGCACGGTAGAACCAGCTTTTCTTTCTTAAATCCGTAGGGCTTATGCACCTGAGATTACAGCTCATAACACGGATTTCACCGTCTTTAAGTTCTCTGTCGGAAGTGACGACTTCCATTTTGGAAGATTTGTAATGAGGATAGTAGAACATAAATGCACCTGAGAAACTCAAAACTGCGACCAATAATATGCAAATTACGCTTATTATAATTTTAACAGATTTTTTCATATTATCACCCCTCTTTTGAGTATATATCACAATTTCCCCAAAAGGTCAACGGATTTTAAGAAATTTACTTCAAAAAATTAAGGAGATAAAAAACGCCATCCAGTTGATTTAATCAACAGACGAATTAATCTGGATTTTACCAATTCCTCTTGCATTACCTAAACATTAAGCAAACAATAATTTTTAAGCGCAGACAAACATACTTTTATGCGCTGTATCTTTACTGATGTGCGATAAAGAAGTAATAGAAGTGTAAAAAATTTTGCCGTTCCTA